>NZ_BAAAMR010000018.1:0-109727 GCF_039529375.1 Actinomadura napierensis | reverse complement strand
CTCCTGCTACCGCTCCAGACTCTGGCGCGACACCCTGCACGCGGCCGGCATCACCCACAAACGCACCCGCCCCTACCGGCCCCAAACCAACGGCAAAGTCGAACGCTACAACCGCACCCTGCTGGACGAATGGGCCTACAACCAGCCCTACCGATCAGAAGCCGAACGCCGCCGAGCACTCCCGCAATGGCTGCACACCTACAATCACCACCGCGGCCACACCGCACTCGGCGGCCAACCACCCACCACCCGCGTCCCCAACCTCACGGGACAGAACACCTAGCCGGTCCCGGCGGGGGCGCGCCGTCCGAACCGGGACCGCAGTTCGGCGTCGACCTCGGTGAAGTCGCGCTCCTTCGTCTCGGGGACGAACCGGCCCACGAAGACCCAGCCGAGCGCCGCGATCACGGCGAAGATCCAGAACGTCTCGCCCTGGCCGAGGGCGCCGGCGATCGGCAGGAAGATCAGGCTGACCACGAAGTTCGCCAGCCAGTTCACCGCGGTGGACGCGCTGGACCCGGCGGCGCGGGCGCGCGGCGGGAAGATCTCTCCGATCAGCGTCCAGAACACCGGTCCGGTGCCGACCGCGTAGCCGGCGATGTAGAGCACCATGAACACCAGCGACAGGCCGGACGACCAGCCCGCGACGAACGACAGGCCGAGCAGCGCCATCATGACGGCCATCGCGCCGAGCGAGAACAGCAGCAGCGGCCGGCGCCCGGCCCGGTCGATGACGCGGATCGCGACCAGCGTCATCACCAGGTTGATGACGCCGATGGCGATGGAGTAGACGATCGAGTTCGACGCGGTCAGCCCGGTCTCCTCGATGATCGTCGGAGCGTAGTAGATGATCGTGTTGATCCCGCCGAACTGCTGGACGGCCGCGAGCGTCAGCCCGACGACCAGCGCCGGGCGCACGCCGGCGCCGAGCAGCGTCCGCCAGCCGGCCCGCTCGTCCCCGTCGCCCGCGTCGCGCGCCCTGCCCTGGTCGTAGCGCTCCAGGAGCCGGTCGGCGGTCGCCTCGTTGGTGACCGAGGCGACCAGCCCGCGCGCCTCGTCCCGGCGGCCGCGCGCGACCAGCCACGCGGCCGACTCGGGCAGGACCCACAGCGACGCGGCGACGATCACCAGCGCGGGCACCGCGCCGACGCCGATCATGGCCCGCCAGTCCTCGGCGCCGGAGAACGCGAGGTTGGTCAGGTAGGCGGTGAGGATGCCGATGGTGATCATCAGCTGGTTGAGGGTCAGGGCACGGCCCCTGATCTCCTTGGGCGAGATCTCCGAGAGGTACACCGGGACGGTCGCCGACGCGCCGCCGACCGCGAGGCCCAGCACGAGCCGGCCGGCGACCAGCATCGCGTAGCCGGTGGACAGCACCGCGATCACCGTGCCGATCAGGAAGACCAGCCCCTCCAGGCCGAGGATCCGGCGGCGGCCGATCCGGTCGGCGATCCGCCCGGATCCGAGGGCGCCGGCCATGGCGCCGAGCACCAGCACGCTGACCACGCTCGACTGCTCGAACGAGTTCAGCCCGAAGTCGGTCTTGATGTACAGCAGCGCTCCGGAGATCACCCCGGTGTCGAACCCGAACAGGAACCCGCCGACCGCGATCAGGACCGCCCAGACCCAGATCCTGCGCAGCCCGTCCGGCGGCACCTCCGACAGCGGGCCCTCGTAGACCGTCGCGGTGGCGAACCCCTGCATCCCCGGTGCCTCCCCGATCGGCGTCGCGCGTGCAGATCCGGCCTTACCCTCTGTGATCGTCAGCACACGCACCGGGCTCGGAGGCGGGGTCAGGCGCCCTGTTCGGTGATCCAGACGGCGATCTGCGCGCGGGAGGAGAACCCGAGCTTGGCGAGGATGTGCTCGATGTGGGAGTCGGCGGTGCGCTTGGCGATGGTCAGCCGGCCGGCGATGTCGCGGTTGGACAGCCCCTCGGCCACCAGCGCCGCCACCTCCAGCTCGCGTTCGGTGAGCGGGGAGGCGTCCTGCCCGGACGCGCCCGCGGGCGCGCCGGACGCCGGGGGTTCGCCCAGCGCGTCCTGGATCGCGTGCGCCGGGGTCAGGCGCTCGCCCTCCTCGAAGGCCGCGCGGTACCGCCGCTCGCCCAGCGCCCGCACCGCCTCGCCGATGTGGGTCTCCCGCAGCATCGCGTGGTGCGGGCCGAACCAGGCCGTCTGGGTGGACTCGCGCATCCGGTCGGCGGCGCCGAGCAGCCGAGCGGCGCGGACGTACTCGCCGCCGCTGCACAGGCACCCGGCGATCGCCTCCAGCCCCAGCGTCATGCCCAGCTCGTCGGCGAGGTCGCGCTTGATCCGCAGCGACCGGCGGAGCCGTTCGAGGGCGGCCTCGAGGTCGCCGGCGAGCCACAGCGCGAGCCCGCAGACCAGCATGCCGTAGGAGCGCACCCACAGCTCGCCGTGCTCCTCGCCGGCCCGCGCGCCCCGTCCGGCGTGCTCGACGGCCGCCGGGTGGTCGCCCTTGAACAGGTGCGCGACGCCGCGGAACACCTCCACGAGCAGCAGGAGGACGTCGTCGGCGGCGTGCTCGCCCAACTCGTCGGCGGCGCCGAGCAGCCGCAGCGACCGGTCGACGTCGCCGGCGAACAGCGCCGTGACGCCCTCGCAGCAGGTGACCAGCGCGATCGCGTTCCGGTCGCCCTCCGCCCGCGCCTGCGCCGACGCCCGTTCCAGCAGCTCACCGGCGGCGCCGAGGTCGTCCTGCAGCGTCATCGTCAGGGCGGCGAGGCCGAGGAGGCACGCCCAGCCCTCGCCCGTCGTGTCGCGGGCCTCCAGCAGCCGGTCCATCCAGTGCCGACACTCGCCCGCCATGCCGTGCAGCATCCAGAGCCGGCCGAGGGCGTCCATCGCGTCCCGGGCGGTCGCCGTCTCGGCCGTGGTCATGACGTGGCCGAGCAGCGCCCGGATGTTGGCGCGCTCGCGGTCGAACCAGTCGAGCCACCGGGCCTGCTCCGCGCCCGCCAGCTCCGCCCGGGCGAGCCGCAGCCGCCCGGCGTACCAGTCGAAGCAGCGCCGCCTCAGCCGGGCCTCCCCGCCGCCCGCGGCGAGCCGTTCGACGCCGTACTCCCGCAGGCTGTCGAGCATCCGGTACCGGACCCGGCCGCCGCGGTCGGCGCGCTGCACGACGGACTTGTCGACCAGGCCGGTCAGCACGTCCACGACGTGCTCGGCGGGCAGGCCGTCGCCGGAGCAGACGTGCTCGGCGGCGTCGAGGTCGAAGTCGCCGGCGAACACCGACAGCCGCGCCCACAGCAGCCGCTCCTCGGCCGAGCACAGCGCGTGGCTCCAGTCGATCGCCGCGCGCAGCGTCTGGTGCCGCGGCACGCTGGTGCGCGCGCCGCGGGCCTGGAACAGCCGGGTGCCGAGCCGGCTCAGCACCTGGTCGGCCGAGAACGTCCGCAGCTGCACCGCGGCGAGCTCGATCGCCAGCGGGATCCCGTCGAGGCGGTGGCACAGCCGGGCGACGGCGTCCCGGTTGCCGTTGGTGAGCGTCCAGCCCTGGACGGCCGCGGCGGCGCGCTCGGCGAACAGCCGGACCGAGTCGCACTCCTCGCCGTCCGGGGCGTCCGGCCCGCCGGGCTCCGGCCGGCCCAGCGGGGCGACGCTGACCGTGTGCTCGCCCAGCACGTCGAGCGGCTGCCGGCTGGTCGCCAGCACGCGCAGCCCCGGGGCGCAGCGCAGCAGCGCCTCGGCCAGCGCCGCGCACGCGTCGAGCAGGTGCTCGCAGGTGTCGAGGACGAGCAGCACCCGCCGGTCGGCGAGATGGTCGGCGAGCCGGGAGGCGGCCGGCCCGCCGCCCTGCCCGGCGAGCCCGAGCGCGTCGCAGATCGCCTGCGCCAGGAGCGAGGGCTCGGTGAGGCTCGACAGGCCGACGAAGTACACGCCGCCGTCGAAGGCGTCGCGCGCCCGGGTCGCGGTGCGCACGGCGAGCCGGGTCTTGCCGACCCCGCCCGGCCCGGTCAGCGTGACCAGGCGGTGCCCGTCGATCAGCCTCCGGACCTGGTGCAGCTCCGTCTTCCGCCCGACGAAGCTGGTGAACTCCGCGGGCAGTCGTCCCGTCTGCCGCTCCAGCGTCATTTCCAGCGCCACGCCGTCTCCGAGTCAGCTCCCGCCGGACGTCCGGCGACCTGGGGTACGCCTGAATTGTAATTGCGGTGCTACGGAAGGCGACCGGAAATCGGTACGCGGATCGGTTCATCTACCGATGCCCGTCCCGTCCCGGCCCGGTGAGGATGGGCGTCGCGCGGCGGTGCCTCCGGCGGCCCGCCCGCACCGGCGTTCCCGCGCGGTCCGCCGGTCCGGCGGCCGGGGATCCGGGGGGAACCCCCGGCCGCCGGGGCCCTCGGTCCCCGCCGCCGTCACCGTGCTGTCGGCGCCGGTGGCGGCGGGGGGCTTCAGGGAGCCGGGCGAGCCGGATGAGCCGGGCGCAGGGGGACGAGCAGGGGGATGAGCAGGGTCTTGCTCCTTTTGGCACTGAGTGCCACTATGGCGGTGACCGCTTATCGGCCCGATGGCGGCGCAGCCGTCGTCCGGCCGAAAAGGCCCTCCGCCCTGCGCCGCCGGGTCTGACCAACGTGGAGGAAGAACCCCATGGCGCGTTTGACAGGCAAGGTCGCTTTCATCACCGGCGCGGCGCGCGGGCAGGGGCGCGCGGAGGCCGTCCGGCTGGCCTCCGAGGGCGCGGACGTCATCGCGGTGGACCTCGTCGGAGCGGTCAGCTCCTACGTCCCCTACGAGCCGCCCACCCAGGACGACCTCGACGAGACCGCCAAGCTGGTAGCCGAGCAGGGGCGCCGGATCGTGGCACGGAAGGCCGATGTCCGGGATCTGGCCGCGCTGCAGGCGGCCGTCCAGGAGGGCGTCGCCGAACTCGGCCGGCTCGACGTGGTGGTGGCCAACGCGGGGATCGTGAACTACGGCCGCACCTGGGAGCTCGACGAGGAGCAGTGGCAGGACGTCATCGACACCAACCTCACCGGGGTGTGGAAGACGGTCAAGGCCACCGTGCCGACGCTCATCGAGCAGGGCCAGGGCGGTTCGATCATCATCACCAGCTCGGTCGCGGGCCTGAAGGGGCTGCCCTTCCTCGCGCACTACGCCTCGTCGAAGCACGGCGTGGTCGGCCTGGCGAAGGTCCTCGCCAACGAGCTGGGCGAGCACGACATCCGGGTCAACACCGTCCACCCGCACGGGGTGCGGACGGGCATGACCAGCGGGACGATGACCGAGCTCCTGGAGCAGAGCCCGATGCTCGGGCCCATCTACATGCCGGCGCTGCCCTACGAGATGGTCGAGCCGGAGGACATCGCGAACATCGTCGCGTTCCTGGCCTCCGACGAGGGCAAGTACATCACCGGCGCCCAGCTGCCCGTCGACCTCGGTGCGCTGAACCGCTGACCTCAGCGCGGATCGCGGCCGGCCGCACGGACGGCCGCGGTCCACCGTCCGGCGGCGGTGCGGGCCCGCTCGCGGACGGAGGAGAACGACTCCGGGAAGCGGACGTCCGGGAGCAGGGGAGCGGCAGAGCGCGCGCGGGCCGACGCCGCCGTCACGCCGGACCCGTAGGCGACGTCCTCGGCGAGCCGCAGGACGGTGTAGCGCACGGGGTCGATGGACGGACGCTGCCGCAGCCATTCCAGCGCGACCGGCGCGAGCATGGCCACGGCCGCCGCGCGGGCGAGGCGGCTGCGGCGGCAGGCGGCGAGCGTGAGCAGGCCGAGCGGCCACCACTCGCGGCGCAGCGCGTGCCCGATCGCGGCGGCGTCGGCGACGGCGCCCTTGCCGACGATGGCGGCGGCCAGGCTCCAGTCGGCGGGCAGCTCGGACAGGCGCCGGGCCAGCAGCGCCGCCGTCACCCCCGCGACGCCGGCGGCCGCACCCGGACGGCCCCGGGCGAGCAGGCCGAGGACGGCGAGGTTCCACATCGACGGGCGGGCCGGCGCCAGCCTGCCGGGATGCCGCCGCGCCAGGTCGGCCGCGGACGTGCCGTACTCGTGGCGCCGCCGCGCCCACGCGACCGGATGCAAGCGGGGCGTGTGGGCGACCCGCGCGGCGGGCTCGTAGCGGACGTTCCACCCCTGGTCGCCCAGCCGCCAGACGAAGTCGACGTCCTCGCCGAGCCGCAGGTCCTCGTCGAACGGCGCGTCCGCCACGGCCGCGACCCGCACCAGCAGCGTCGCGGTCGGTACGAACCCGAGCCTGCCTCCCGGACGCACCAGCGCCGGCCGCATCCCCATGTCCAGGGCCGACCGGGCGGTCTCGTAGCGGGCCAGCAGCCCGGTGTCGTCCGACAGCGGGACGATCCGGGGGGCGACGGCGGCGACGCGCGGATCGTCGAAGTGCGGGACGAGGACGTCGAGCCAGCCCTCCATCGGGCGGCAGTCGGAGTCGACGAACGCGGCGAAGGACGTCTCCACCAGGCGCAGCCCGGTGTTGCGGGCCGCCGCGGGGCCCCGGTTGCGGGCATGCCGGACCAGCCGCGCGGCGTACGCCTCCGCGACCCGCCGCAGCGGTTCGGGGTCGGGCGACGCGTCGTCCACGACGATCACCGGCACGTCCCCGACCGCCGCCAGGGACCGTTCCAGCTCGCCGGCCCGCTCGTAGGCCGGGATCACGACGGTCACGTCGTGCGGTCCGGGACGCGGCGCCGGGAGCGGGTCGGCCATGCCGAGGTCGAGGAGCTTGCGGGCCAGCGCCCGGCCGACCGGCGAGGGATCGGCGAGACCGGCCGCGCCGGCCCGGCGCAGCGCCGCCAGGTGCGGGCGCGCCGCGTCCGCCAGACGCACCACCTTCCAGGGTGAGCCGCCGGTGGCCACGCGTCCGCCCGACCAGAGCGAGGTGTCCCGGGCGAGTGTGACGGGGAAGCCGTCGGGCAGCCGGAACCGGCTCATGACAGGGGAGCCGTCGTGTCGAGGAGCCGTCCGCGCTCGTCCGCGCTCCCGCCGCCGATCCGGCGGACGACCGACGCGACCATGGCGTCCACGATCTCGCGGCCCGCGTCCGCGGAGGCCCCGGACGGGTCGCCGAGCACCCCGGACGGCGAGACGGCGCGGACCCCGCCCGCGACCAGCTCCGGCATGATCGCGGCGAGCGGCCGGGTCTCCCCGGCGACCGCGCCGAACGGCCGGACCAGGCCGGGGGCCAGGTGGAGCATGGCGGAGGTCTCGGTGGACCCGGCGTGCGCGTCGCCGCCGGGAACGCCACAGCCGACCCAGGCGGCGTCGTGCCCTTCGGCCCGCATCCGGCCGGCGGCGGCGTCGAGCGTGGGCACGTTGCCGCCGTGCCCGTTGACGAAGACGACCCGACCCGCCCACAGCGCGAGCGAGCGCACGGTCTCCACGAGCACCGCGTTCAGCGCCTCGTGCCCGATCGAGACGGTGCCGGGAAAGCCCGCGTGCTCGCCGCTCGCGCCGAACGCGATCGCGGGGGTGACGAGCACCTGCCCCTCCATGTCCGGGCGCAGCGCGTCCGCCGCGCGCCCGGCGACGGCCTCGGCGATCACCGTGTCGGTGGACAGCGGCAGGTGCGGCCCGTGCTGCTCGCACGACCCCACCGGCACCAGGACCAGCGGGGCCGCCCGGACGTCCGTCCAGGCGGCCCCGGCGAGGTCACCGGAACCGATCGGGTCACCGGCAGCGGGCACGTCAGCCCGCCGGCGCGTCGGCGACCGAGCCGCCGCCGAGCGTCAGCGCGAAGCCGGGCGGGATGACGAGGTCCTCCGGGTTGAGCTCGCGGACGGAGGAGTGGCCCAGCCCAAGGACGGCGGAGTCGAGGCCGCCGCGCATGATGTCCAGGACGTTCTCCACCCCGGCCTGCCCGTTGGCCGCGAGGCCCCACAGGTAGGCGCGGCCGATGAGCACGGCCCGCGCGCCGAGCGCGAGGGCCTTGGCGACGTCGCCGCCGCGCCGCACGCCGCCGTCCAGCAGCACCTCGATCTGGTCGCCGACGGCCTCCGCGATCGCCGGCAGGACGCGGATCGTGGCGGGC
Source organism: Actinomadura napierensis (assembly GCF_039529375.1). Taxonomy (NCBI): domain Bacteria; kingdom Bacillati; phylum Actinomycetota; class Actinomycetes; order Streptosporangiales; family Thermomonosporaceae; genus Actinomadura; species Actinomadura napierensis. The sequence goes on along the minus strand of NZ_BAAAMR010000018.1, from coordinate 101,721 downwards.
GTGGTGTCGAGGTTGTTGCCGCCGTGGTTGGACACCGACAGCGCCGTCACGCCGGCGTCCACCGCGCGCTTGGCGTCGTCCACCCGGGTGACGCCCTTGAGCAGCAGCGGCCCGCCCCACTCCTCGCGCAGCCACTCGACGTCCTCCCAGGTGGGAGGCGGCGTCTGCATCCACTCGCCGTAGGCGCCGAAGAACGTCGGCGCGGGGCCGTTCGGCGGCTTGAGGTTCGGGGTGGTGAGGTCCGGGATCCGGCCCTCCTTGGCGAACTTCCACAGCCACCCCGGGTGGGGCAGCACGCCCGGCGCGAGCTTCGCCGCCGTCCTGAAGTCGATCTTCTCCGGGATCATGGGGCTGCCCCAGTCCCGGCCGTTGGAGAACGACCAGTCGAGCGTGGCGATCAGCGCCTTCGCCCCGGCCTTCTTCGCGCGGTCGAGGCGCTGGATCATCGCGTCGCGGTCGCCGCTCCAGTACATCTGGAAGAAGACGTTCGGGTTGGCCTCCGCGACCTCCTCCACGGGCTTGCTCGCGAACGAGCTGAGCCCCATGATGACGCCCCGGTTCGCGGCGGCGCGCGCCACCGCCACCTCCCCGTCGGGGTGCACGGCCTGCACGCCGGTGGGGGAGATCAGCACGGGCATGGAGGTCTCCACGCCCATCACGGTGGTGGACAGGTCGCGCTCCGCCTTGTGCCCGACGACGCGCGGCGCGAAGCCGAGGTCGCCGAACGCCTTCGTGTTGGCGTCGATCGTCCGGCCGCGCTCCGAGCCCGCGACCAGCGCCCCGTAGACCATGTGCGGCAGCCGCCGCTTGGCCCGGCGCTGCGCCTCGGCCACGGTCTCGAACCACGGGTTCTTGAACATCTCGATGTCTCCTGGATGGATGGGCGGGCCGCTGAGGGGCCTCTGGCGGAACCGCTAGGGGAGCCGCAGCCCGGCCAGCGGGTTCTCCTCGCAGGCGCTCACCGGCGGGCGCTCCGGCCGGCTGGTCATCAGCGTGACCGGCACCGGCTTGCGGCGCGGCGGCGAGGTGCGGTGGGAGTGGTCGGCGGACGGCTTGGGGAGTCCCGCCCGGTCCTCGGGACGCTGCGCGAGCAGCTTCTCGCCGTACCCCTGGACGCACTCGGGGTCGGGGCCGTCCAGCGGCAGGCCGGTGAAGAACTTGGCGGCCATGCAGCCGCCCTTGCACGTGTCGTAGAAGCCGCAGGACGCGCACGCCCCGCCGGTCTGCGGCTCGCGCAGGTTCCGGAACAGGTCCGACTCCCGCCAGACGCGGGCGAACCCGCCCGGCTGCCGGATGTTGCCCGCGAGGAACTCGTCGTGGATCGCGAACGGGCAGGCGAACACGTCGCCGACCGGGTCGATGAGGCACACCACGCGTCCGGCGCCGCACAGGTTCAGGCCCGGCAACGCCTTGCCGTAGGCGGACAGGTGGAAGAACGAGTCGCCGGTCAGGACGCTGTCGCCGTGCGCGACGAGCCAGTCGTACAGCTCGCGCTGCTGCTCCTGGCGCGGGTGCAGCTCGTCCCACACGTCGGCGCCGCGGCCGGACGGGCGCAGCCGGGTCAGCCGCAGCTGCGCGCCGTACTCGTCGGCGATCGCCTTGAACGCGTCCATCTGCGGGATGTTGTGCCGGGTGCACACCACCGACAGCTTGAAGTTCTTCATCCCCGCGTCGCGCAGGTTGCGCATCGCGCGCAGGGCGGTGTCGTAGGAGCCGGCGCCGCGCACCGCGTCGTTGACCTCGGGGGTCGCGCCGTCCAGCGAGATCTGCACGTCCACGTAGTCGTTGGCCGCGAGCCGCTCGGCGACCTCCGGGGTGATCCGGACGCCGTTGGTGGAGAACTTCACGCCCACGTGGTGGGCGGTGGCGTAGTCCAGCAGCTCCCAGAAGTCGGGCCGGACCGTCGGCTCGCCGCCGCCGATGTTGACGTAGAAGACCTGCATGGCCTCCAGCTCGTCGATGACGGCCTTGGCCTCAGCGGTGCTCAGCTCGCGCGGGTCGCGCCGTCCGGAACTGGACAGGCAGTGCGCGCACGACAGGTTGCAGGCGTAGGTGAGCTCCCAGGTCAGGCAGATCGGCGCGTCGAGCCCGTACTCGAACAGGTCGACCAGCCGCGTCCCCTGCCGTGCGGGGCTCTGCGGGCCGGGCCGGTTCGTCGTGATGGTCATGGGGTCCTTTCCACGAGCATGGAGGAGCCGGCGAGGGCGCCGAGCGCCGCGCCGAACCTCGGCAGGTCCGCCGCGGGCACGCCCGCCCGGGTGCACGCCTCCCTGGCGGTGGGCGCGTCCCCGAGGGAGCGCACGACGTCCAGCAGCCGGCGGTCCTTGAGGAACGACAGCTTGCGCGTCCCGAAGTGGTACAGGAGCGCGCCGAAGGGCTCGGGCCGCACCGAGACCTGCGGATGCAGGTCCCAGGCGCGGTCGAGGTCGAGGTCCGGCACGGGCTCGGTCATCGCGTGCGGCCTAGTAGACGCCGCACATGCCGTCGATCGAGACCTCCTCGATCAGCGACTCGGCGACGTCGACGTCCTGGGCCCGCTCGTCGGCCCGGTCCGCGTCCTGCTGCTGCGGAGCGTCGGTCTCCATGGGTCCTCCTTCCGGCGGCATGCCGCGCGGCTCGTACCATCGGTCCTGGACGGATACTAAATGCATCGAGTGCCAAAAAGGAAGGCTCCGCCCCATGATCCGCCGGAAACCCGCGTGATCACCCCCTCCGGGCGCCGCCCCGACGTCCTCGTGGTGGGCGCGGGCGGCAGCGGCGCCGTCCTGGCGGCCCGGCTCAGCGAGGACGCCGGATGCGAGGTGCTGCTCGCCGAGGCCGGGCCTGCGCCGCGGGCCCTGCCGGACTTCCCCGCCGGGCTGCTGGACGCGCGCCTCGTCCCGGGTGCGCAGCCGGGCCACGCCGCCGTCCGGACGTTCCCGGCCCTGCTCACGCCCGGACTGCCGTACGCGGCGGCGCGCGGGCGGTTCCTCGGCGGCTCGACCGCCGTCAACGGCGGCTACTTCGTCAGGGCGCGGCGCGCGGACTTCGACCGCTGGTCGGCCCACGGCGACATCTGGTCCTACGACCGGGTGCTGCCGGTCATGCGCGCGCTGGAGACCGACCTCGACCTCGGTGCGACGGCGCTGCACGGCGGCGACGGTCCCATTCCTGTCCAGCGGACGGATCTGGGCCATCCCGCCGCCGCCGCGTTCCAGGCCGCCGCCCGCTCGCTCGGATATTCGGACGATCCCGACAAGAACGACCAGGGGCGGCCCGGCTTCGGGCCGGTGCCGACGAACACGGCCGGCGGCCGGCGGATCAACACCGGGGTGGCCTACCTGCTCGGTGAGGCGGCCCAGCGGCCCAACCTCACCGTGCTGGGCGAGTGCGTGGTGCGGTCAATCGTCATCAGCCGCGGCAGGGCGACGGGTGTCGTGGTCGAACGCGGCGGGCGGCGGACGGTCCTGGACGCGGGCGAGATCATCCTGTGCGCGGGCTCGCTGTCGTCGCCGCACCTGCTGCACCTGTCGGGTGTCGGCCCCGCCGACGACCTGGCCCGGCACGGCATCGCGGTCGTCCACGACCTTCCCGCCGTCGGTGCCGCCCTCAGCGACCACCCGCAGACCGTTGTGGAGTGGACGCCGCGGCGGCCGATGCCCGTGCCGTCCGGCGGCTGGCTCGGCGGCGTCCTGCACCTGCCGTCCTCCTCCGGCGGCGACGCGGCGGGCGACCTGGAGATCCTCCAGTCCCTCGTGCCGACCATGGGCCTCGTCGGCGGGGAGGCGGCGGCGCCCGGCGCGCCGCTGCCGTTCCTGGTGTCGGTGCAGACGCCCCGGACGTCCGGGGGACTCCGCACCGTCTCCGCCGACCCGGACGTCCCGCCGCGCATCGCCTACGGCTACCTGGACACCGGCGCCGACCGGCGCCGGATGCGCGAGGCGGTGCGGGCGGCGGCGGCCGTCGTGGCGACCGGCGCCTTCGGCGAGGTCCGCGAAGGACTCGCCGATCCGGAGCCCGGGCTGCTGGACGACGACGGCCTGCTCGACGCGTGGATCCGCGCCCGGCTCGGCACGTCCCAGCACACCTGCGGCACCGTGCCGATGGGCGGCGCGGTCGACGGGCACGGCCGGGTGCACGGCCTGGAGGGTCTGCGCGTGGCCGACACGTCCATCCTGCCGACGGCCCCGCTGCGCGGCCCGGCCGCCACGGCCGTCCTCATCGGCGAGGTGATCGCCGGTGCCGTCCGCCGGGGCGGCTGATCAGCTCGGGACGGGGCCGGCGCCGTCCGGCACCGCCGACAGGCCGGTGCTCACCCGCCGGAGCGCCTCGTCCAGCACGTCGGCCAGCACCGTCTCCTCCCCGGACGCCAGCCACAGCTCGTACGCCGAGACCGCGGCGGCCAGCACGACGTTCCCGGTGAGCCGGGGGACCAGCGCGGACGCCGGTTCGCCGGTGCGCTCGGCCGCGAACGCTGTGATGACCGATCGCCAGGACGAGTACCGCAGCGTCGCGTCCGCCTGCAGGGTCGGCACCCCCAGGATGAGCTGCATGCGCTGCCGGTGCCACGGCACGTCCTGCGGGTCGAACCGGTTGAACTCGACCACGGCCCGGCGCACCGCGTCCATCATCGGCGTGTGCGGGTCCGTCTCGTCGAGCAGGGCGCGCAGCCTGCGCAGTTGGCCTTCGAAGTCGCCCCACACCAGGTCGTTCTTGGACGAGAAGTAGCGGAAGAACGTGCGCCGCGCGATCCCCGCGGCCCCCGCGATGTCGTCCACGGTGGTCTCGTCGAAGCCCTTGCGGGCGAACAGCTCGAACGCCAGCCGCTCCAGGACGGCCGGCGAGGTCGCGCGCGGCCTGCCCATGGCCCGCTGGGAAGCGGCCGTCCCACCTTCCGAGGTCACGGCTCAAGGTTCCCACGCCCCGCACGGCCCCGCACCCGGAAGGCGGGCACGCCGGCCGGCGCCGGCGACGGCGCGTTCCCGCGGATGTACAACAGTGATGTACAACGCTGTTGTATTTCCTCGCCTCCCTCGCTAGCCTGCCGCCATGCCCGAGACTCAGACCTCCGCGTTCACCCCGGCCCTGACCTTCGCCTTCGAGATCCGCGCCGACCTTTCCCCGAGCCTCCACGTCGGACACGGCGACGGCGAGAAGACCGAGTTCACCCCCATCACCGGCGGCACGGTGGAGGGCCCGCTGCTGCGCGGGACCGTCCTGCCGGGCGGCGGCGACTGGTCGAACACCCGGGGCCGCGTCTGCGAACTCGACGCGCGCTACCTCATCCAGGCCGAGGACGGCGCGGTCATCGACATCGTCAACCGCGGCTACTACCACGAGGAGGAGGCCAAGAGCCCCGAGCAGTACGACGGGGACCTCCAGGTGAGCTGGCCGGGCGTGTACTACCGCACCTCGCCCGCCTTCCGCACCGACGCGCCGGCGCACCGGTGGCTCGCGCAGACCGTCTTCGTCGGCCTGGCCCGCGGCGTGGCGGAGGACGCCGTCGCCATCCGCATGTACGCCCTGCTCTGAGCATCCCCGCAACGCCGCGCCGTCCGGCCCGGCCCGCCGCCTGACGCCGGAGGTCCGATAGGGCCGGTTTGGCGAATCTTTTGGCGGAGCTGTCACAGAACGGGAAGGAGCCCTGTCTTAGCCGGTGACCGGGCGGCAAGGGATGCCCAGAGGAGAAGGAGACCCCACATGAAGATCGTGGTCATCGGCGGTACCGGCCTGATCGGTTCGAAGGCCGTGGAAATGCTCCGGGAGCACGGGCACGAGGCGGTTCCGGCCGCGCCGAGCACCGGCGTCGACACCCTCACCGGCGAGGGACTGGCCGACGTCCTGGAGGGCGCGGACGTGGTGGTCGACGTGTCGAACTCCCCGTCCTTCGAGGACGCGGCGGTGCTGGAGTTCTTCCGGACCTCCACCGGCAACCTGCTGGCCGCCGAGCAGAAGGCCGGCGTGGGCCACCATGTCGCGCTGTCGATCGTGAACACCGACCGGCGGCCCGACATCGGCTACTTCCGGGCGAAGGTCGCGCAGGAGAGGCTGATCGAGGAGTCGCCGGTCCCGTTCTCGCTCGTGCACGCGACGCAGTTCTTCGAGTTCGGGCGCAGGATCGCCGACGAGGCCGCCGCCGGCGGGAACGCGGTGCCGATGCCGCCGGTGCTCTTCCAGCCCATCGCGGGCGAGGAGGTGTCCCGGACGGTCGCCAGGACCGCGGCGGGCGCGCCGCTGAACGGCCGGATCCAGATCGCCGGCCCCGAGCGCTTCGGGATGGACGAGTTCTTCCGCAAGGCCCTGGCAGCGTGGGGCGACCCGCGCGAGGTGGTCACCGACCCGCACGCGCACTACTTCGGCGCCGAGATGCACGAGCGCGACCTCGTCCCGGACGACGGCGCCGCGACCCTCGGCGCAATCAAGTACGCCGACTGGCTGGCGGCGAATCCCGTCAGGTGATCCGCCGTCCGCTCCGGTGAGCCGAGCGGCGCATTCGACCGTGGGGAGTCCGCCATGACCGAACCGGCGATGACCGCGGAGTTCGATGATGTCGCCGGGTGGACCGCCGACGCGGTCGAGCAGTTGGGGGAGGGGTACGCGATTCCGGCGGCCTGCCGGGGGAGTGCGAATCCGGCGGCGCTGGCGTGGTTGGCGGAGGCGTGCGAGCTGCGCGCCGGGACCAGGCTGCTGGATGTAGGCGCCGGCATCGGTGGTCCGGCGGCGTGGGCGGCCGAGCGGTTCGGGGTCCGGCCGGTCCTGTTGGAGCCGATGCCGGCCGCGTGCCGGGCCGCCGCCCGGTTGTTCGGACTGCCGGTGATCGCGGCGGACGGCCGCCGGATCCCGCTGCGGGCTGGTTCGGTCGACGCCGTCTGGTGCCTGGGGGTGCTGGACACCGTCGCGGACAAGGCCGCCCTGCTCCGCGAAATCCACCGGGTGTTGCGGCCCGGCGCACCCCTCGGGCTCCTGGCCGTCGTGGCCCGGAGCCCGCGGGCCTTGCCGGCTCCCGAGGGCAACCTCTTCCCCACCCGGCGGCGGCTCGCCTCGCTGCTCGACGGAACGGGATTCGACCTGGTCGAGCAGACCGGCCTGCCCGGCGGCGTGCCCCTGTCGTGGTCGCGGCGCGCCGAGCAGGTTGCCGCCGTCGTCGCGGCCGGGCACGCGGCCGACCGCGCGCACGCGCTGGCGGCCCGCCAGGCCGAGAGCCTCACCCGCCTGTTCGCCTCCGGGCAGATCTCCATGCGGCTCGTCCACGCGGCCAAACGCCCGGTCCCCTGCGCGCGGTGACGGCCGGTGGTCAGTCGGGGCCGATGTCGTCGAGGTCGCGCGCCGCCTTGGAGAGCAGGTCGTGCATGGCCTGCTCCGCCCGGTCCGGGTCGGCGTCGCGGACGGCGTCGAGGACGGCGCGGTGGCTCGGCACCGGGTCGTCGTGGGGGCGGACGCCGTGCACGAGGCGGTCGCGTTCGGCGAGGCCGACCTCGATCACGACCTCCATCCGCTCCAGCAGCTCGTTGTGGGTGGCGGTGAGCAGGCCCCGGTGGAAGTCCAGGTCGGCCTGGACGGCGCGGGATAGGTCGCCGTCAGCGGCCTTCATGGCGATGAGGGCGTCGTCCAGGGCGGCGAGGTCGTCGGGGGTGCGGCGCAGGGCCGCGTAGCGGGCCGCCTGGGGCTCGATGATGCCGCGCACCTCCGCCAGGTTCTGCAGGAACGCCTGGTCGTCGCGGTTGGCGAACTGCCAGCGGATCACGTCGGGGTCGAGCAGGCTCCAGTCGGAGCGGGGGCGCACGAACGTGCCGCGCTTCTGCCGCGAGGCGACCAGCCCCTTGGCGGCCAGCACCTTCAGCGCCTCGCGCAGCGCGGTCAGGCTGACCTCCAACTCGGCGCCGAGGGCCGCGACGTCGATGGTGTCGCCGGGGCTCAGCTCCCCGCCGAGGACGCGTCGCGCGATCTCCTGCACCGTCTGGCCGTGCAGCCCGCGCTCCGAGTAGCGCACCACGGATGGCCCCCTTCGCTCGTCCGCCGAGTAACCCTAGCCCTCACAGAGTAATCATAAATTAGGAATTAATATTGACAGCACCGGGTCGGGGGCATTAGACAAGGTCAGCAGGTTGCCGGAACGAGGAGTACGTCGATGAAGCAAGCCAAGCGCCGTCTGGTGGCCGTGCTCATGGCGGTCGCGGCGGTCCTGGCGGTCACCGCGGCCTGCGGCAGGGTGGGCGAGCACGGGCGCATCGGCGTCGTCTACCTGAACGCCGAGGGCTACTACGCGGGCGTGGAGCGCGGGCTGCGCTCGACGCTCGGCCATGGGGACGGCGATCCGCAGCTCGTCCAGACCAACATCCAGTCGGACCCCGCCAAGGAGAGCTCGTTCATCAACACGATGAGCTCGGCGAAGGTCGACGCGCTGATCGTGTCCCCGGCGTCGGCGACGGCGTCGATCCCGGCGCTGCGCCTCGCCAAGGAGAGCGGTGTCCCCGTGATCTGCTACAACACCTGCATCGAGGACGCGCAGGCGCGCAAGTACGTGCACTCGTTCGTGCTCGGCGACCCCGCCGAGTTCGGCCGGGTCAGCGGCGAGCAGATGGCCGCCTACTTCCTGGCCGCCGGCAAGCGCGCCCCGAAGGTCGGCGTGATCAACTGCGAGCAGTTCGAGGTCTGCATCCAGCGCCGCCAGGGCTTCGAGAAGGCGCTCAAGGCCAAGGTGCCCGGCGCCAAGATCGTGGCGAACCAGCAGGGCCTCGCGCTGGACGAGGCCGTCGAGCGGGGCGAGCAGCTGCTCACCGCCCATCCCGAGATCGACGCCTTCTACGGCGAGGCCGGGTCGCAGATGCTGGGCGCGGTCAAGGCCGTCGAGGCGCGCGGCAAGGCCGGCAAGATCGCCGTGTTCGGCGGCGACATGTCGGTCGAGGCCGCCAAGAAGCTCCAGGACGGACGGGTCCTGAAGGGCGTCGCCGACATCTCCGGCATCAAGGTCGGGCGGCTGGCGGGCCAGGCCGCGCGGGACGTGCTGGCGGGGCGGCCTACCGACAAGTTCGTCGTCCCCGCCCCGATCGACCGCTACCTCGGCGCCAAGGACGGTTCGCGGTGGCTCCAGGAGCACTCCGATGGCATCCCGTAACCCCGAGAAGAGGAGCCGCATGAGCACGCCGCTGGTACGCGTCGCCGACGTCACCAAGCACTACCCGGGCGTCCGGGCGCTGACGGGGGCGGACCTGGAGATCGCGGCGGGCGAGGTCCGCGCGCTGCTCGGCCGCAACGGCGCCGGGAAGTCCACCCTGATCAGGGTGCTGTCCGGCGTGGAGCGCGCCGACGCGGGCACCGTGGAGATCGGCGGCGCCCCGCTCGGCGACGGCGGCGTCCGCCGCGCGAACGAGCTCGGGGTGCGGACCGTCCACCAGGAGCTCAGCCTGGTGCCGGGGATGACGGCGGCGGAGAACCTGTTCCTCGGCGCGTGGCCGCGGTCGGCGGCGGGCCGGGTCGACCATCCCGCGATGCGCCGCGCGGCCCGGGAGATCTTCGACCGGCTCGGCCTCGATATCGCCCCGGACGCGCAGGTCGGCGCGCTGCCGCTGGCCGAGCAGCAGCTCGTGGAGATCTGCCGGGCGGTGCGCCGGGAGCCGCGGCTGGTGATCCTGGACGAGCCGACCAGCGCCCTCGCCGCGGCGGAGGTCGAGACGGTGCTGGAGGCGGTCCGGCGGATCGCGGAGAGCGGCGTCGCGGTGATCTACGTCAGCCACCGGCTCGACGAGATCCGGCGGATCGCGCGCACCGCGACCGTCATGCGGGACGGCGAGGTCGTCGGGACCGTCGACATGGCGACCACGTCCACCGAGGACGCCGTCGCGATGATGCTCGGCTCTGCGTACGAGGCGGCCGTCCGCCCGCGGGCCCGCACCGTGGACCGCGGCGGCACGCCGCTGCTGTCGGTGTCCGGGCTGAGCGTCCCGCCGAAGGTCGCCGACGTGTCCTTCGACCTGTACCCGGGCGAGATCCTCGGGCTGGCCGGGCTGATGGGGTCGGGCCGCACCGAGGTGCTGCGCGCGATCGCCGGGTTCGAGCCGGCCGCCGCCGGGACCGTCCGGGTCGACGGCCGCGAGGTGCCGCGGGTGACCGCGGCCGGGATGAAGCGCCGCGGTGTCGGGCTGACGCCGGAGGACCGCAAGAGCGAGGCGATCGTCCCGCTGCTCGGCGTCGGGGAGAACATGGTGATGTCGGACTTCGGGGCGGTGAGCAGCGGCACGTCCGTGGTGCCGGCGAAGGTCGACCGGGCCGCGCGCGGGCTGATCGAGCGGCTGTCGATCGCCACCGCGTCCACCCGCACCCCGATCGCCGCGCTGAGCGGCGGCAACCAGCAGAAGGCCGTGATCGGCCGGTGGCTGCACGCGGGCAGCCGGATCCTGCTGCTGGACGAGCCGACCCGCGGCGTGGACGTGGAGGCCAAGGAGGGCATCTACCGGCTGGTCAGGGAGCTGGCCGACCGGGGCGCCGCCGTGCTGTTCGTGTCCGGCGAGCTGGAGGAGCTGCCGCTGGTGTGCGACCGCGTCATCGCGCTGCGCGGCGGGACGGTCGCCGCCGAGTTCACCGGCGACGGGGTGACCGTCGACGCCGTCCTGTCCGCCGCGATGGCCGCCTGAGAAACCGCGATGGCCGCCTGAGAAACGAGGAGAGACCATGACCACCACTCGGACCGTCCCGCCGCCCGGCGGGACGCGCGGCGCCGGCGTGGCGGCGCGGCTGCTGAACGGCCGGTCGCACCAGCTGAACGAGATCGGCCTGCTGGTGGCGATCATCGCGCTGTACGTGGCGCTCGGCGCCTCGGCCGCCGGGTTCCTGTCGGTGCACAACCAGCTCGGCATCCTGCGGGACGCCGCCACCGTCGGCATCGCCGCCTGGGGCGTCACGCTGGTCATCATCGCCGGGGAGATCGACATCAGCATCGGCCCGGCGACGGCGTTCTCCTCGGTGCTGGTCGCCAAGGGCGCCACCGAATGGGGCCTCGGCGTCGGCGGCGCGATCGTCGTGACCCTGCTGCTCGGCGTGGTGTGGGGCGCGATCGCGGGATGGCTGCGCGCGATGTTCGACGTGCCGTCGTTCATCACGACGCTCGGCCTGTGGAGCATCCTCGGCGGACTCGGGCTCTACCTCACCGACGCGCTGCCGGTGACGCTGCCCGACAGCGGCGTGTTCGACGTGCTCGGCGGCGACGTCGCCGGCATCCCGACCTCGGCGATCGTGATGCTGGTGCTGTTCGCGGTGTTCGCCTACGTCGCCCGGTTCACCGCGTACGGGCGGTCGGTCTACACGATCGGCGGCAACGCGGGCGCGGCGCGGCTGGCGGGCATCAACCTCACCCGGATCCGGGTGCTGCTGTTCGCCACGACCGGGCTGCTGTCGGCGGTCACCGGAATCCTGCTGGCGGCGCGGCTCGGCTCCGGCAGCGGCGGCGCGGCGTCCGGGCTGGAGTTCGACGTGATCGCGGCGGTGGTGATCGGCGGGACGGCGCTGTCCGGGGGCCGCGGCGGGATGCTCGGCACCCTGCTCGGCGTCGTGTTCATCACCGTGATCGGCAACGGCCTGGTGCTGCTCGGCGTGGACTCCTTCCTGCAGAACGTGGTGCGCGGCGTGATCATCGTCGGCGCCGTACTGATCAACGTGGTGGTCGCGCGGCGCGGACGCGCCGGCGCGGCGGCCTGAGAGGGGGCGGTGGTGACCGTGACTTCGACGACGCGGCCGGCGGTTCCGGGCGGGAAGCCCGAGCGGATGGAGGGCGTGTTCCTGCCCGGGGACTCCACGGCGGTGCTGCGCGGGTTCCCCGTGCCGGAACCCGGCCACGGGCAGGTGCTGATCGAGGTCGGCGCGTCCGGGATCTGCGGCAGCGACATCGGCTACATCTACCGCGAATACAAGGGGTACCGCGGTGTGGACGGCCCCGCCTACCGGGGCGTGATCGCGGGGCACGAGCCGTCCGGCCGGATCGTGGCCGCCGGGCCGGGAGTGCGGCGGTTCGGCGTGGGCGACCGCGTCATCGTGTACCACATCGTGGGCTGCGGGCTGTGCGACAACTGCCGCCGCGGCCACTACATCAGCTGCAACTCCGGCCGCGAGTCCTACGGGTGGCAGCGCGACGGCGGGCACGCCCCGTTCCTGCTCGCCGAGGAGCGGACGTGCGTGCCGCTGCCGGACGAGCTGTCCTACGTCGACGGTGCGCTGATCGCCTGCGGGTTCGGCACGGCCTACGAGGGGTTGCGCCGCGCCGGGGTCAGCGGCGACACCGACCTGCTGGTGGTCGGGCTGGGCCCCGTCGGGCTCGCCGCCGGGATGATCGGACGCGGCATGGGGGCGCGGAAGGTCATCGGCGTCGAGCCGTCCGGGGCGCGCCGCGAATGGGCCGGGACGCTCGGCGTGTTCGACGCGACCCTGCCCGCGGGCGACGGCGCCGCCGAAGCGGTCGCGGACCTCACCGGACGCGGCGGCGCAGGCGTGACGATCGACTGCTCCGGGACGCGCCCCGGACGGAGCCTCGCCCTGGAGGCGGCTGCCGAATGGGGGCATGTCTCGCTGGTGGGCGAGGGCGGCGACCTGCGCACCGAGGTCTCCGACACGCTGCTGCACAAGCAGCTCACGATCCACGCGTCCTGGGTGACGTCGCTGCCCGCGATGAGCGAGCTGGCGCGCAACCTCGTCGACTGGGGACTGCGGCCGGAGAAGGCCGTCAGCGACGTCTTCCCGCTGTCGCGGGCGGACGAGGCGTACGCGCTGGCCGCCGGCACGAGCAAGGGCAAGGTCGTGCTCGTCCCGGACGCGGCACAGTGACGGCGAGTGCGGCAGGAGTCGTCCGCGTCGAGACCGACACCTCCGGCCCGTACGAGGTGGTGTGGCTCGGCAACGGGATGCTCCGGCTCGGGATCGTCCCGGCGCTGGGCGGGCGGCTGCTGAGCCTCGTCCACGACGGCGGGGAACTGCTGTGGCGCAACCCGGCGCTGCTGGACGACCGGCTGCACCCGGTCGGCGGGCACCGGCCGGAACGCACCTCGGGGCCGATGGCGAACTGGCACAACTACGGCGGCGACAAGACGTGGCCCGCGCCGCAGGGCTGGTCGTCGGCGGGGGAGTGGGCGGGGCCGCCCGACCCGGTGCTCGACTCGGGCCCGTACACGTGTGACCTGCATTCCGGGGATGCGGCGGTGGTCCTGGAGAGTGAGCACGATCCGCGCACCGGGCTGCGGCTGCGCCGCGAGATCCGGCTGCGTGCCGATGAGGCCGGGTACGACCTGCGGGTCTCGGCCGTCAACGCGTCGTCCGTGCCGGTGCGGTGGGCGGTGTGGAACGTCGCCCAGTACCCGGGCGGTGGAACGATCCACGTCGCGGTGGGGCCGGGCTTCCGCGAACCGGTGGAGCTCGCGGTCGGCACGGCCGCGCCCGCCTGGACGTGGCCACGCCCCGACACGGTCGAGGTCCCCGCGCAGGACGCCGTCGGCAAGCTCGGCTTCCCGCAAGCCGCCGGACGGCTGACCTACACGCGGGCCCGGCATCGCCTGACCATGGAGTTCGACGTCCACGACGACGCCCCGTACCCCGACGGCGGCTCGCGCGCCGAGGTGTGGATGGAGCATCCCCTCGACCATCCGTTGGAGCACCTCGGCGGGCTGGCTCCGCCCGCCCGGATCGTCGAGTGCGAGGCGCTCGGCCCGTGGGAGACACTCGCCCCGGGCGCGCAGACCGCCCTCGGCATCCGGGTGACGGTGGAGCGGGCCGGCGAAGGAGGTGGGACGCCGTGACCGCGAAACGACCCGTCGCCGTCGTCAGCGGCGCCGCGCAGGGCATCGGCGCGGCCACCGCCCGCCGGCTCGCCGCCGACGGATACGCGGTCGCGCTCCTCGACGTGTCCGCGCAGGTGGACGAGGTCGCCGAGGCACTGTCCGCAGACGGCGCGAAGGCGCTCGGGCTGCGATGCGACGTGAGCGACCCCGGCGACTGGGAACGCGCCGTCCGCGCCTGCCGCGCCGAACTCGGCCCGGTGGACGTCCTGGTGTCGAACGCGCTGCGCTACGACCCGGGCCCGGCGGACGAGATCTCGCTGGAGTCCTGGCGGGCCCAGCTCGACGTCAGCCTCACCGGGGCCTTCCTCGGCGTCCGCGCGACCCTCGACGACCTGCGCGCCAGCGACCGCGCCGCCATCGTGATCGTGTCGTCCGTGCACGCCGCGTTCGGGCTGCCGGGACGCCCGGCGTACGCGGCGGCGAAGGCGGGGCTGACCGGCCTGACCCGGCAGCTCGCCGCCGAGTACGGACCGGGCGTGCGGGTGAACGCCGTGCTGCCCGGCCCGGTCCTCACCGCGCAGTGGGACGGGATCGGCGAGGAGGACCGGCGGCGCAGCGCCGCCGAGACCGCGGCGGGACGCCTCGGCCGCCCGGAGGAGGTCGCGGCGGCGATCGCGTTCCTCGCCGGTCCGGACGCCTCGTTCGTCACCGGCGTCTCGCTGCGGGTGGACGGGGGCTGGAGCATCACCAAGGGATCCGCATGAAGATCACGAGAGTCGAGACGTTCCTCGTCCCGCCGCGCTGGCTGTTCTGCCGCGTCGAGACCGACGACGGCCTCGTCGGCTGGGGCGAGCCGGTCGTGGAGGGCCGGGCCGAGACGACCCGCGCCGCCGTGCACGAGCTGGCGGACCTGCTGCTCGGCGCCGACCCGCGCCGCGTCGAGGACCTGTGGCAGACCATGACCAAGGCGGCGTTCTACCGGGGCGGCCCGGTGCTGTCCAGCGCGGTCGCCGGGCTCGACCAGGCGCTGTGGGACATCCTCGGCCGCTCGCTCGGCGTCCCGGTGCACCAGCTGCTCGGCGGCGCGGTCCGCGACCGCGTCCGGGTGTACGGCTGGGTCGGCGGGGACGAGCCCGGCGAGGTCGGCGACGAGGCCGCCGCGCAGATCGCCGCAGGCCTGACCGCCGTGAAGATCAACGCCTCCGGGCGGGCCGCGGCGCTGCCGCCGGTCGCCCAGATCGACGCGATCGTGCGGCGGGCCGCGACCGTGCGGGAGGCGATCGGCGACGACGCGGACTTCGCCGTCGACTTCCACGGCCGGATCACGCTGCCCGCCGCGCGGCGGCTCATCCCGCTGCTGGAGCCGTACCGCCCGATGTTCGTGGAGGAGCCGGTACTGCCGGAGCTCACGCACCGGCTCGGCGACATCGTCGCGTCCACCACCACGCCGATCGCGTGCGGGGAGCGGCTGTTCTCCCGCGCCGAGTTCCTGCCCGCGCTGCGGGCAGGGGTCGCGGTCGTCCAGCCCGACCTGTCGCACGCCGGCGGGATCTCCGAGGTGCGGCGGATCGCGTCGCTGGCCGAGGTGTACGGGGCGCTGTTCGCCCCGCACTGCCCGCTCGGCCCGCTGTCGCTCGCCGCGAGCCTGCAGGTGGCGTTCGCGACGCCGAACTTCCTGATCCAGGAGCAGAGCATCGGCATCCACTACAACCACGGCGCCGAGGTGCTCGACTACCTGGCCGACCGGTCGCCGTTCGCGTTCGTGGACGGTTCGATCGAGCGCTGGGACGCGCCGGGCCTGGGCATAGAGATCGACGAGGACGAGGTGCGCCGCGCCGACCGGACCGGGCACCGGTGGCGCCCGCCGGTCTGGCGGCACCCGGACGGAGGGCACGCGGAATGGTGAACACGACGATCGCGGAGGAACTGGAGCGGCGCCGGCTGGTCGCCATCGTCCGGGGCCCGGACCCGGCGGCGGCCGCCCGCACCGTCCTCACCCTCGCCGAGGAGGGCGTCGCGCTGATCGAGGTGTCGCTGAGCGGCGCCGACGCCCTGCACGTCATCGAGGAGGTCGCGGGCAAGGCCGCCGGCTCCGCGCGGATCGGCGCCGGCACGGTGCTGACCGCGGACGATGCGCGCCGCGCCCGTGACGCGGGCGCCGAGTACGCCGTCACGCCGGCGCTCGGCGCGGGCGTCGACGAGGCGCTGCGGCTCGGCCTTCCCGTGCTCGCCGGGGCGGTCACCCCGACCGAGGTGGCCGCGGCCGTCGCCGCCGGCGCGACGGCCGTCAAGCTGTTCCCCGCGAGCGCTTACGGCCCCGGCTACCTCACCGCGCTGCGCGACCCGTTCCCGGGCGTCCCGTTCGTCCCGGTCGGCGGCGTGGGGGAGGCCGAGGCCGCCGAGTACCTGCGGCGCGGCGCCGTCGCGGTCGGCGTCGGCTCGCCGCTGTGCGGGGACGCGCCGCGCGGCGGCGACCTCGCCGGACTGCGGCGCCGCGCCCGCGCGTTCCTCGCCGTCTCGGGCGGGCCCGCGTGACCCGGGTGGACGTCCTGGCCGCCGGCGAGGCGATGATGGCGCTGCGGGCCACCGGCCCGGTGCGGCTCGGCTCCGGCTTCACCACCAGCATCGCCGGCGCCGAGAGCAACGTCGCGATCGGCCTCGCCCGTCTCGGCCACACCGCCGCCTGGGCGGGACGCGTCGGAGAGGACGAGGCCGGGCACCTCGTCACCCGCACGCTGCGCGCCGAGGGCGTGGACGTCTCGGCGGTCCGCCGCGACGGCACCGCGCCCACCGGCGTGATCATGTTCGAGCAGCGGCTGCCGGACGTCACCCGCGTCCACTACCTGCGCGCCGGGTCCGCCGGGTCCCGGCTGTGCGCCGAGGACGTCGAGGCGCTGCCGTTCGAACCGCGGATCGTGCACGTCACCGGGATCACCCCGGCACTCGGCGCGTCCTGCCGGGACGCCGTGACCGCGCTGTGCCGCCTCGCCCGGTCCCGGAACGCGCACATCAGCCTCGACCTCAACCACCGGCCGCGGCTGTGGAGCCGGGAGGCCGCCGCCGAGGCGCTCGCCCCGCTCGCCGCCGCCGCGGACCGCGTCATCGCGTCCCCCGACGAGCTCACCCTGCTCGGCGACGGCCCCCCGGACCGGATCGCCGCCCGACTGCTGGACGGCGGCGCCGCCGAGGTCGTCGTCAAGAACGGCGACGAGGCCCGCTCGTACACCGCGGACGGCACGCGTACCGTGCCCGCCCGCCGCGTCAGCCCCGTCGACTCGATCGGCGCGGGCGACGCGTTCGTCGCCGGGTACCTGTCCGGCCTGCTGGACGGCCTGGACGCCGAGGCCCGGCTCCGCCGCGCCCACACCGTCGGCGCGTTCGCGGTGCTGACCCGCGGCGACTGGGAGGGGCTGCCCCGCCGCGACGAACTCGACCTCATCGGCCTTCCCGAAGGAGTCGCGCTGCGATGACCTGGACCGTCCTGGAGAACGCCGGCCCGTGGGAGCTCGGCGAGGGGCTGCGCGCCACGGCCGACGGCTTCGTCGCCGTCGACCTCCTGGCCGGAAGGCTCTACCGCCTGGAGCCCACCACGCTCCTGGCATCGGTGCCGTTCCCGCTGGGCGCGGTCGCCCCGATCCAGGACTCGGACGCGTGGATCGCCGCCGCCGACACCGGCATAGCCCTCCTGAACGGCGACGGCACCGTCGACTGGCTCGCCCGCCCGGAGGACGGCGCGCCCACGCCCATGCGCATGAACGACGGCACGGCCGACCCGTCCGGACGCTTCTGGGCGGGCTCGATGGCCTACGACGGCACACCGGGAACGGGCTCCCTATACCGGGTGGACCACGACGGCACCGTCCATACCGCCATGGACGGCCTGAACATCCCCAACGGCCCGGTCTTCACCCCCGACGGCCGGACCATGTACCTGGCCGACAGCGCCCAGGGCGTCATCTACCGCGTCCCGGTCGACCCGTCCTCCGGCGAGCCGGGCGAGCGCGAGGTGTTCGCCCGAGTGCCAGACGGATCGCCGGACGGCATGGCCGTCGACACCGAGGGGTGCCTGTGGTCGGCGGTCTGGGGCGCGTCCGCCGTGCACCGCTACGCCCCGTCCGGCGACCTGCTGACGGTTTTCCCCCTCCCCGCAAGCCAGCCCACCAGCGTGTGCCTCTCGCCGGAACCGCCGTACCGGGTCCTGGTGACCACCGCCACTCATGGCCTGAAAGCCCCCGCCCCGGCCGACGGCCGCGTCCTCACCACCGAGACGACCGTCGCCGGCTACCCGGCGGCTCCTTTCCGCCTGGCCGCGGACGACCACGGCGAAACCTGACGTAGCAGCCGACCCCGCATGACCGCAGGCCGGTGAGGCGCCGGGTTCAGAACCAAGCCTGGAGTTCCTCGCCATGCGGGTCGTCCACCAGACTCCATTCGCCGTCGATGCGCATGGTGGCGCGGCGGCCGGTGTCGTAGCGGTCCCAGCCGGGGTCGCCGGTCGCGGCGAAGGACACCCAGGCCGCGTGCGTCCGGGCGGCCAGGTCCGCCGGCGGCTCGTCCGGTCCGAGGATGGCGGCGGGACCGTGCAGGCCGGGCAGCCCGGCGACGTCGAAGACGAACGGCAACTCCACGGCGTGCGTGGCGCCCAGTTCGCCGCCCAGCGCGTTCGAGCGCCACGCGAACGAGTAGCGGTAGGTGGCGGCGGCGGCGCGTGCGGCGTGCGCGTCGGCCAGTCGCCGGCTCCCCGCGCCGAACAGGGCGTCGCCCATGATGGCCGAACGCAACTCCCCGAAGGACGCCTGCGGTCTCGCCTTCCGGTAAGTCTCGACGAGGTGGGCGGGGTGCGGGTGCGAGCGGGCCGCGGCGGCGTCCACGTCCGCCGCCGTCGAGGTGGACAGGTTCCCGAACGGCGCGAGGTAGAGGTTGCCCTCCTCGGTGTTGGTGCCCACCAGCAGGTCCACGCCCGCGCCGCGGCCCGCCGCGACGGCCTCGGCCGGCTGCCGGTCGAGCACGATGCTGAACGGGCTGAGCCCGATGAGCGGGTCGGTCGCGGTCTCCGTCCGCAGGTCGATGCCCGACAGTTCGGGCATGATCTCGACGAGCCGCTCGTCGGGGACGCCCGCGAAGGCATCGGCGTGCGGCGCGACGCCCAGGGCGCGGGCCGCGGCGCGGGTGACGCGGGCGGCCTGCTCGGGCGTGAAGGCGCCCAGGCCGCTGCCGCTCTGGACGATCGCGCGCCGGAACAGCCCCTCGGCCTCGGGCGCGGCCAGGACGCCGCCCACGATCGTGGCGCCCGCGGACTGGCCGGACAGCGTGACGCGGCCGGGGTCGCCGCCGAACGCGCCGATGTTCTCCCGCACCCAGCGCAGGGCGGCGATCACGTCGAGCAGGCCCCGGTTGGCGGGCGCGCCCGGCAGGTCGAGGAAACCGGTGACGCCCAGCCGGTAGTTCAGCGTCACGAGGACGACCCCGTCGCGGGCGAAGGCGGCGCCGTCGGCAATCTCCGACCGGGTGGATCCCGCCACGAACCCGCCGCCGTGCACGAACACCAGCACGGGCAGCTTCGCGCCGCCGCCGGTCTCCGGCGTCCACACGTTGACGGTCAGGAAGTCCTCGCCGGGGACCCAGCCCGGCCCGAAGTAGGGGGTCATGTCCACGCTGCCGAGCCGGCGTTCGGGCTGCGGCGCGGTCGGGCCCGGCACGGTGGCGTCCCGCACGCCGTCCCAAGGGGCGTGCGGCTGCGGGGCGGCGAACCGTGCGGCGCCGACCGGCGGAGCGGCGTACGGGATGTTCAGGAAAACGGATGTCCCGTCGCGGCGCAGGCCGCGCACGGCGCCCTGCGCGGTGACGACGGTGTCCGCCGCGTGCCGGCTCATCGGGCGTCCTCCGAGGTCTCGGTGTGCGGTGCGAACGGCGCCCAGCTCTTGACGGCGAACCCGCTCCCTTCGCGGATCACCTCTGCGGCTCCGTGCCCGCCGAGGTGCGCGGGGATGACCAGGGCGTTCTCGTCGGCGGCGCGCCCGAGGACCCTGCGGCGGGTGGCGCGAGCCCCGGCCGGGTCCTCGCAGAAGCAGCTGTTGGCGTCCGGCTCGACGAACTGCGCGGGGGTGTGCAGCATGTCGCCGACGAACACCGCGCGGTCCGCGCCCGATTCGAGGACGACCACGGACGACCCGGGGGTGTGGCCGGGCGCGGGCTCCAGGCGCAGGCCGGCGTCGATCGTGTACGCGTCCTCCCACAGCCGCGTCAGGCCCGCCGCGTGGACGGGGGCGACGCTGTCCTCGAACACGTTCTGGTTGCCCCGCCCCAGCCGCGGCTTGTGCCCGTTGTCGGGGTTCCAGAAGTCGAAGTCGGCCTTGTGGACGAGGTAGGTGGCGTTGGGGAAGGCCGGCACCCAGGCGCGGCCGTCCAGGCGGGTGTTCCAGCCGACGTGGTCCACGTGGAGGTGGGTGTTCACCACGATGTCCACGTCCTCGGGCCGCACGCCGGCGCGGGCCAGGTTGCCGAGGAAGTCGGTGTCGAGGCGGCTCCAGACGGGCGAGTAGGGCCGCTCCTTGTGGTTGCCGACCCCGGTATCGATGAGGATGTTCTTGCCCTCGCTGCGCAGCAGCCAGGTCTGGATCGCGGAGTTGACGACCCGCGTCCCGGGGTCGACGAAGTGCGGTTCGAGCCAGGAGGAGTGCTCCTCCCACGTGCGCGGGGAGCACTCAGGGAAGAACGTCTCGGCCGTTATGCCGACGGGCCCGTAGTACTCCCACACTCTCGTGATCGTTACATCACCCAGAGTGATCTGATCGGAAAGCGACGAGGTATCAGTGCGCATACGCGCTCCTTGTGGTTGTTAACGATGATGAGTGCGGTGCGATGGGAAGCGCCGCACGTCCATCGTGCGCCGCCGACCAGGCGAGCGGTATGCGTCAGGTGACTGCATCCGCCCGATCCGGACCCCGCTGCTACGGTGCGAGGAAAGCGGCACGGACCTGTGGCGACGTCGCGTCCTGGCCGAAGCGGGCAGCTGTTCGGGAGGGGCCGTGGACGAGCGGGCGCCCCGTTCGCGCGCCACCGGGGAACCGCCCGCTCCGATCATCGGGCGGGACGCCGAGATCGAGCGGCTCTCCGCCCTGGTGACGGACCCGCCCGGACGGGTCCTGGTCGTCTCCGGCGCCCCCGGAACGGGCAAGAGCGCCCTGCTGGACGACGCGGCCCGCCGCGCCGGAGCGGCGGGCCGCCGGGTCCTGCGCGCGGCGGGCCGCGAGTCCGAGCGCGACCTGGCCTTCGCGGGCCTCCACCAGCTCCTGCGTCCGGTGCTGGACGAGGCCGCCGGCCTTCCGGACAGGCCGCGCCGGTCGCTGCTCGGAGCCTTCGGCCTCGTGCCCGACGCCGCCGACCCCCTGCTGACGGGCGTCGCGGTGCTGACCCTGCTGTCGCAGGTCGGCGAGCAGGCGCCGCTTCTGGTCGTCCTGGACGACGCCCAGTGGATCGACTCCGCGTCCGCCGACGTCCTCGCCTTCGCCGCCCGGCGGCTGGACGGCGACCCGGTCACCGTGCTGGCCGCCGTGCGCGACGGCGATCCCGGCCTCGACCCGGCGTTCCCGACGCTCGCGCTGGGCCCGCTCGACCGCGCGGCGTCCCGGCGGCTGCTCGACCTGCGCTCGCCCGGCCTGGCGGCGGGGACGCGGGAACGCGTCCTCGACCAGGCCGAGGGCAACCCGCTGGCGCTGCTCGAGCTCGCCGGGGCCGCCCGCGCGCATCCCACCGGCGACGATCATGGTCCGCTGCCGGCCGGTGCGCGGCTGGAAGCCCGCTACGCCGCCCGGCTGGCGGAACTGCCGGAGGCCGGCCGGCGCGCCCTGCTGCTGCTCGCCGCCGCCGACGTGGAGGACCCGCCCGACGCCGTCCTGGCGCTGCTGCCCGACCCCGACGACAAGGCGTGGCCGGCCGCCGAGGAGGCCGGACTGGTCCGCCGGACGGGCCGTCACGTGCGCTTCAGGCACCCCCTGATCCGCTCCGCCGTCTACCACGCCGCTCCGTTCGACGCCCGCCTGGAAGCCCACCGCGCGCTGGCCGGCGCCCTGCGCGACGAACCGGACCGCCGCGCCTGGCACCTCGCCGCCGCGACCCTTCGTCCGGACGCGGAGGTGTCGGCCGCCCTGGAGCGGACCGCCGGTCGGGCCCGCAGGCGGGGCGGCCACGCGGCGGCGGCCAAGGCCCTGGCCCGCGCGGCCGAGCTGCACCCCGCGCGCGACGCCGGAGCCCGGCTGCTGGCGGACGCGGCCGGCCTGGCCGTCTTCACCGGTGATCTGCCGTGGGTCGAGGATCTGGCCGCCCGGGCCCGCGCCCGGACCGGCGACCCCGCCCTCCTCGCGGCCGCCTCACTGCACGTCGGACGGCTGGCCGCGCTGACCGGGCGGCACGCCGCCGCCTTCGCCGGCCTCGCCGCGATCGCGCGGGACCTGGCGGACGCACGCCCGGACATCGCGCTGGACGCCCTCACCACCGCCGCCGTACTGCGCTTCTACTCGGGCGAGGAGTCCCAGCGGCGGGAGATCGACCGGATCCTGCCGCGGCTGCCCGCCGGACCGTCGCGTGACTGGGCCCGGATCGTGTCGGACCCGTTCGGCGGCGGACGCGACCTCGCACCCGCGCTGCCGGGCCTCATCGCCGCGGCCGAGGGCCGTCCCGAACGGCTGACCGCGCTCGCCATCGCGGCCTGGGTGCTGGACGAGACCCCGCTGGCCGTCCGCACGTTCGACGAGTCCGTCCAGTCGTGGCGCGCCGCGGGACCGCTTCCCCACGGGCTCGGCGGCGTCGTCGCGCTCGCCTACTTCGAGCACGGCCGCTGGGGCGACGCCAGGACGGCCTGCGCCGACCTCCGCGCCCTGCCCACCGCGACGCGGCTGGACCACGCCGTCGCCTGCGCGCACGCCGTCGAGGCCATGGTCCTGGCCGCCCAAGGGGACGCGGCGGGCGCACGCGCGCGCGCCGACGAGGCACTACGCCTGGTCGATCCGCTGGAAAACCGATCCGTCGCCGTGTACGCGCGCCGCGCCCTGACCGCCGCCGCCATGGTCGAAGGCGACTACGAGACCGCCTACGAGCACGCCCGGATGGTCTTCGACACGAACGGCGACCCCGTCCACTACCACGCCTCCTACCCGGCGCTGCCGGAGCTCGCCGAGTCCGCCGCCCGCAGCGGCCACCGCGACGACGCGTCCGCGATCGTCGAACGCTCCGCGCGCGCTCTCGCCGGCGGCGGCTCGTCCCGGCTGCGGGCCCTCGTCCACCGCAGCCGCGCACTGCTCGCCGAACCCGAGCACGCCGACTTCCTCCCGGCCCTTGCCGACCCGGCGCTGGAACGCCGGCCGTTCGAACACGCGCAGACGCAGCTGGAGTACGCGGAATGGCTGCGGCGCCGCCGCCGGATCGCCGAAGCCCGTCCCTTCCTCACCGCGGCCCACGGCACCTTCCACCGGCTGGGCGCCCGGCCGTGGACCGAACGCGCGCAGGCCGAGATGCGCGCGGCCGGCCTGGCCGTCGAACCGGCGTCCCCGAGCGCCTTCGCCGGGCTCTCCCCGCAACAGCAGCAGATCGTCCGGCTGGCCGCGCGCGGGCTGACCAACCGCGAGATCGGCGAACGGCTCTTCCTGTCGCCCCGCACCGTCGGCTCCCACCTCTACCGCACCTTCCCCAAACTGGGCGTCACCGCCCGCTCGCAACTGCGCGACCTCCTGGACGCCGCCGAATGACCTCACGAGACACGCCGCCCCGTGAATGGCGCCCGGGAGACGTGATCCTGGATCTGTACGAGGTCCGGGACGTGATCCGTACGGGCGGCATGGGCCTGGTCTACCGAGTACGGCACCGTGGATGGGACCTGGATCTGGCGGTCAAGGTGCCTCGGCCCGGCCTGGTGGCCGACAGGCAGGGGCTCGAAGACTTCGAGACGGAAGCGGCGACCTGGGTAGGGCTCGGCGAGCATCCCCACACGGTGACCTGCCTGTATGTGCGCAGGCTGGACGGCCTGCCCAGGGTGTTCGCGGAATGGCTGGACGGCGGAAGCCTGGCCGATGCCGTGCGCACCGGCCGCCTCTACACCGGTGGACCCGAGGCGAACCTGCGCCGCATTCTGGACGTGGCCGTGCAGACCGCGTGGGGCGTGCAGCATGCGCACCGGAACGGCCTCATCCACCAGGACCTGAAGCCCGCCAACGTGCTGCTCACCCGCGACGGCACGGCCAAGCTGACCGATTTCGGACTGGCTCGGGCGCGCGCCGCGGCCGGGGAGGTCGGCCCCGTGCCGCCGGGCGCAAGCCTGCTCGCGGGATACGCCGGGATGACACCGGCCTACTGCTCGCCCGAGCAGGCCGAAGCCGCCGCATGGACGGGGGAAGGCGAAGGCCCGAGACCCCGGCTGACCCGAGCGACCGACACATGGTCGTGGGCACTGACCGTCCTGGAGATGCTCGTAGGGCATCCGCCGTGCCGGTTCGGCCAGGCCGGTGCCGAGGTCTTCGCCGAGTTCGTCAGGCAAGGAGCAAAGACCTGGGACGGAGCCGATGTCGCGGTCATGCCGCAGGGCCTGGTGGGGCTGCTCCAACGGTGCTTTGCCAGGGAACCGTCACAGCGTCCGAAGGACATGGGCCAAGTGGCCGGGGAACTGGCCGAGATCTACGCCGAGGTCGCCGGCGAGCCCTATCCCAGACCCGTGCCCCAGATGGCGGTACGGCTCGCGGACGAGCTGTCCAACCAGGCCCTGTCGCTGCTGGACCTGGGAAAGGCCGAGCAGGCCGAGACGTTGTGGCGGCGGGCCGCCGAGATCGATCCCCGCAATCCGCATGTGATCTACAACCGCGGCCTCCACCAGTGGCGCGCCGGACGAGTGACCGACGTCCAACTCGTCGCTGACCTGGAGGCGGTCTGCGCCACTGACGACTGGAGAGGCGAGTATCTCCTGGGCTTGGTGCATCTCGAACGCGGCGACGCGCAACGCACACCCGAACCCTCGCCACCGGTGGTCCTAGGCGACGGCCTCGGCCGGGTGTGCGCCGTGGCCATGACCCAGGACGGCAGCACCGGGCTCTCCGCTACAGACAAATCGATCCAAGTGTGGGACCTGATTGGCCGCCGCTCCGTACTGGAGATCAGCACCGCCGACCACACGACCGACCACGTGCACCCCATCGTGGACCTGGCGATCGACGCGCAGGGTACCCGGGCGATCTCCGCCAAGGAGGGCGGCCCCGCACGGATCTGGGATCTCACGACCGGCCGCCTCGTCACCGACCTTGCCGGAGGGGAGATCCAGAGCTTCCCCGGCGGGGTCTTCACCTCGAACGGTCTGGTCGCCATGAGTGCGGACGGCCGGGTCGCCATGTCCCTGCACGATGACGGAGCCGTCCGGGCCTGGGACGCCGCGACCGGCCAGTGCCTGTACGTCCTGCGGGACGGCCCGGATGGCAAGGGCTACTTCCGCTCGGTGGGGATCAGCGCGGACGGTCGCAGCGCGCTCGGGCTGGGCAAGGTGGACGGCGCCGTGCAGGCATTCGGGGACTCCGGCGTGGTGCAGGTCTGGGACGCCCGAACCGGTCGCATCCTGCGGGAGTTCGGCACCGGGTGCGTCATGGCGTGGCTCAGCGCCGACGGCCGCACGGTCGTCGCGCAGGAGGGACGCTATGCGGAGGCCCGCGTCCGGGTCTGGGACGCGGAGACGGGCTGGGAACGCTGCGTCGTCGACCGTCCCGGAGGAAGGGGCTGGAGCTTCGCCGTGAGCGGCGACGGCCGCTACGCCCTGTCCGCGAGGGGGAACGACATCCAGTACTGGGAGCTGACCACGGGACGATGCCTGCAGACGTGGCCGACGGCGACGCCGTGGCCGGACTGGCAGGAGGAGGTGGTCGCCCTGAACTTTGACGGCCGGTTCGCGCTCCTGGGCGACGCGTCCGGCACCGTGACACTGCGGGAGGTGACGGGCGCTGGACCGGCCGCCGCATGGAGCTACGCGCTCCCGAGTGCGGCGACCGAGCGGCTTCGCGGAAGTGAGGAGATAAGCCGCGTCCTCGCCCACACGACGGAATTGATGGCCGAAGGCGGATTCCGGCTTGCGGCCGAGGAGATACGCCGGGCACGGACCGTCCCCGGATACCGGCGGCATCTCGCCCTGCTCGACCGCTGGCAGGACATCGCCAGGGCCGGGCGACGCACCGCATTGGTCGATGCGTGGTCGCGCGAGGTCCTCCCCACCGTGGGCCAGTTCCGATCCATGGTCTGCGGGACGACGATGACCCCCGACGGCTCATCGGCGTTCATCGGCAACGAGCGCGGCACGATCAGGATCTGGGACCTGAGCGGCGGAGGGCGGCACCGCATCCTGGAGGGACATACCGGGCAGGTCCCGGCCCTCGCCGTCAGCGCTGACGGCCGGATCGCCGTGTCGGCCGGAGCGGACGGCACCGTGCGGGTCTGGGACGCGGAGTCAGGAGACTGCCGGCACGTACTACACGGCCACATCGCCAAAGTAAGAGATGTAGCGGTCAGCGCAGACGGCCGTATGGGTGTGTCCGCTGGAGACGACGCCACCATCCGAGTCTGGGACCTGGTCTCCGGCGAATGCCGCCGAGAGCTCACCGGCCACGCCGCCGCCATCGACACGCTGCTGATGGACGCCGACGGATGCCACGCTGTCACGTCCCCGATGCCTGACGAGGAAAGCGCCCGGATCTGGGACCTGCGGACCGGTCACTGCCTGCGTGAGCTGCCGCAAGGCCATCGCCACGGCTCGCTCGCCCTGAGCCGTGCCGGTGACGTGCTGTTGGCAGGTCACCGGGACGGCACCGTCCAGGTATGGGACGTCTCGACCGGCCGCTGCCGCCGCACGGTGTCCGGCCGGCCCGGCCCGGGTGTCGCCATTTCGGCGGACGGCAGGACGGTCGTCTCGACGGGCAGGCTGGAGGACGAAACGACGATGCTGGCCTGGGACCTGCACACCGGACGGACCAACCACGTCGGCACCTACAGGGGCCCGACCGCACCCGCGCTCAGCGCGGACGGCCGGTTCGCGGTCACCGGCGGCTGGGACGGCCGGATACGACTATGGGACCTCGCCCGAGGCGGCTGCCTCCGTGTCCTGAAGGGGCATGACGACACCATCGCAGGCCTCAGAATCAGCGATAACGGCCACATCGTCACGAGCTTCGACCAGTCCGGCGTCACACGCGCCTGGGAACTGGACTGGGAGTACGACTTCCCGTCGTAAGCGCTGACCCCCCCGCCGTCACGGATCGGTGGCCCTCCGGGCGCGGAGGGCCCGGAGCTTGTGGCGGTTGCCGCAGCGCTCCATCGAGCACCAGCGCCGCGCGCCGGGGCGGGACGAGTCCACGAACACCAGCGGGCAGTCGTCGCTCGCGCACTCGCGGATGCGTCCCGACAGCGGCCCGGACAGCAGCTCGACCATCTCCCGCGCCAGCGTCGACAGCGCCTGCGTCGCCCGCACCGGCGGCGCCCACCCCGTGGTCGTCCCGTCGGCGGCCAGCTCCGGGACCAGCGGCGCCGCGGACGCCGCGCCGTTGATGGCCGCCACCGCCGCGGCGGAAAGCTGGCGACGCTCCGCCCGCGCGTGCGCCGCGTCCCAGATCGCCTGCCGCAGGGCCTTGGCCGCGGTCAGCTCGCGGGCCGTCACCGGGACCGTCATGACCGCGGCCAGCGGCGGCTGTGCCAGCCATTCGCCCAGGTCATCAGGCTCGTGGAGGGTCTCGAACACCGCGTACCGGCCCTCGCCGCCGGTGTGCGCGAAGTCCAGGCAGACGGCGCCGGCATCGAACCAGAACGACCCTCCCTTGGGGTCGTGCACCACCCGTCCGGTTGTGTGCGCTCGCATGAAACCACTATAACTGGTGTCTTCATCACGGGAGGCAGCGCATGGACGTCCGGCACATCAACCCCGAGGGACTGCACCGCAGCCCCGCCTTCAGTCAGGCCGTCGTGGTCGAACAGCCGACGAAGACGATCTACATCGGCGGGCAGAACGGCGTGGGCGCCGACGGCGAGGTCGTCGGTCCCACGGTCGGGGAGCAGACCGTCCAGGCGCTGCGCAACCTCGCGACCATCCTGGAGAGCGAGGGCGCGAGCCTGGCGAACATCGTGCACTGGTCCATCGCCGTGGTGGACGGCCACACGTTCGACGAGGGCGCCGCCGCCTTCCAGCAGGTCTGGAACCCGGCCGACCCGCCCCCGGCCATCACCGTCCACGTCGTCGCCGGCCTGGGCCCCGGATTCCTCGTCGAGATCGACGCCATCGCCGCCGTGTGACGCCAAGGCGCGCGCCGTGCGTGCCTGCGACGGCCGTCCGGTCAGGTGAGTCGGTCCCGGTTGGCGTTGGCCTCCGCGCGCACTTCGTCGGCGAAATCGTTGTCGCCTTCTGAGGCGTCTTCCTGGTAGATGAGCCAGCAGCCGCGGATGCCGTCGAGGATGTCCTCAAGGAGGTCCTGCGCGGGGCGTTTGGGGTCGAGCGGAGTGGTGCGGAGTTCCTTGAGCAGTGCGCTGCGGAGCCGTGGATCCTCCTGCCGGCGGGCGAGTACCTCGACCTCGGTGACGTGCTCAAGGATTTCGTCGAGGTCGGGGATCCGGCCCTCGGCGACGGTCATCGCGCCGCGGATCAGGGCGGTGACCGTTTCGTACGGGCTGAGGCCGAGTTCGAGTTGTTCGAGCACGAGCGTCGGGGTCTCGTGTGCGAGGGCCTCGATGTCGTCCGCTTCCTCGATGATCTCGGTGGGGGCGTAGCCGGTCGTCTCGGCTGTGACGTCGGCGGCGGCCTGGAGCCAGTGCGCCGCCGCGATGGCGGCGGCCACGGGTTCGATCTCCGTGAACAGCCCCGGGCTGCCGAGCGGGTCCCTGTTGAGGATCTTGTCGGCGGCCTGGACCTGGACGGGTGATGCGTCGGCGCGCGTGAGAGCCAGGGCTTGGCGGGCGCGGCCGGTGAGATCGCCGAGTTCCGCCTGTTCGATGGCACCCAGCTCGGCCTGCACTTCGGCGCCGACCCGCTTGCTCAAGTCCGCATTGCTGATGCCGTGCAGGGCACGGCCCACGCGGTGGCCGCACTCCTCGATGGGGTTGTACGACACCGCCAGCACGCCGTCAGAGGGCAGGTTCGGCCGGGTCAGAGCCTCCGCCACTGTCGCGAATGCTTCTCGGTGTTGTGCCCGCCGCCAGCCCTCGGTGTTCACCTCTTGCTCGTCCGCGGCGGAGGCCGGGTGGGTGTGGGTGCGCCACGCCTGGGCGGACAACTGGGTCAGAGCCTGAGCGAGGTGCTGGACTGCATCAGCGGGGACATCACGAGGTACATCGGCCAAGGTGGAGGCAGTCCAGCTCGAGCCGGTCTCCCAGAACGCGACGATCACGCGACGGTCCTCGTCGAAGGCGTATGTAGTCACAGCTCCCCTTCCTTGGTGACGTCTACGGTGCCATCGGGTGAAGCGGAGCGTGACGCGAACCACGGCCCAAATCGCGACACCACCCCAAGATCGCACCAACGAGGAAGCGGCGGCCGAGGTGGCAAGTCTCCTGCTGGGGTGGCGTCCGCGCCTGTAAGTGCCGCCTTCTCCTGCCTTGCCACGCTGGCCGCCCCTCGTTCTTAGGCGGCAGGTTCCGGCTGCCGCCATTCTCGACGCCTCGGGTCGGGGGAGCCCCGTGCGCTTCCAGTGCAAGGCTCGACTTTCCCTAGTGGCGATGTCTTGTGCACGGTGACCGGCGCTGGCTACCGTCCCGCTCATGAACGCCTCGATCGCGGCAATGTGGTTCGTTGTTGGTGCCCTCTGCCTCGTCGGTGGTTGCCTGGCATGGCTCCGTATGTTCAACCTGTTGACCGGCCGCGCAGCTCATGGCATTCCGCGCTGGCTGGCCGGAATCGCAGTGCTCCCGTTGACACTGCCCGGCGTGGCCGGACTCTGGCTCGGTGTGGGCCTCCTCGCCGACTGAACGTCCGGGCGCGGTTGCGTGTGTTAGAAGCCGAGTTCGGCGAGGAGGCGTTCGGTCTCGGTCCAGAGGCGTGCGGCGGCTGCGTCGTCGCGGGCGGCTTCGGAAGGGTTCTCCTCGGCCTTTCCGTGGAAGTAGCGGCCGCCGTCGCGGCCGCCTTCGGGATCGGTGGCCAGCCAGACCAGCGTCTCGGCCGGCTCGTCGGGTGGGACGGTGTCGGCCGCCGCCATGTGCTCCCGCATGGCGGCGTCTCCGTGGGAGGCGAAGTTGGTGGCGACCTTGCCTGGGTGCATGGCGTGCGCGGTGATTCTGTCCGGAGCTGTCCGCCGGGCCAGCTCGCGGGTGAAGAGGATGTTGGCGAGCTTCGCCTGGCCGTAGGCGGCCGCCGTATGGAATCTGCGCAGGCTCTGGAGGTCGTCCCATCGCAGTCCCTTGCTGATCCGGTGGGCGCTGGAGGAGACGGCGATCACGCGTGCCGATCCGGGCGGCAGGGCGGCCGCGCTCGTGCGCAGCGCCGGCAGCAGTTCCCGGGTCAGCAGGAACGGGGCGAGGTGGTTGGCGGCGAAGGTCGCCTCGGTGCCCTCCGCGGTGACGATCCGCCGGTCCCGCACGCCGCCCGCGTTGTTGATGAGCACGTCGAGACGCGGGATACGGCCTCCGATCGCGTCGGCCACGCGCTTGACCTCGGCCATCAGGGTGAAGTCTCCGCGCAGCATGGCGAAGCCGCCACCGACGGCCGCGAGTTCCCTTTCGGCTTCGGCGCAGCGTCGCGGATCCCGGCCGACGCCGAGCACCTGCCAGCCGCGTTCCATCAGCTTGCGCGCGGTCGATCTGCCGATCCCGGAACTGGCCCCGGTGACGACCGCGACGGGCCGGTTCGCGTCGAAGGTCAACGGTTCCGCCTTTCTGTCGTGTTCAGCGCGGCCGGAGGCCGTCCAGCAGCAGGCGGACGGTGAACCCGACCCGTTTCTCGATCTGTTCCGGTGTCGGCGGACGGCCGGCCACGATGGCGCGCACCTGGCCGCCGACCACCATGCTCATGAAGGCGCGGGCGGCCTGGTCGGAGTCGGTCGGCGCGATGCGTCCCCGCGCGGCGGCACGGTCGAGGACGCCGGCGACGAACTCGACGACCCGCGCGGTGCTCAGCTCGTACCCGGCGACGAAGATCTCCGGGAAGCGGTAGCCCTCGGTGTTGATGATCCGTTGCAGGCGGAGGCCGTCCGGTGTCATGACCTGGTCGATCCGCAGCCGTGCGACGGCCTCCAGCGTGCCGGCGAGGTCGCCGTCGTCGAGTGCTTCCAGCGCCTCCCGCGGCAGGGCCTGCCGCTCGATGGCGCGCAGCACGGCGGCGAGGAACAGCGAGGCCTTGTCGGAGTGGCGGGCGTAGATCGTCCGCTTGGTCATGCCGACCCGGGCGGCGATCATCTCCATCGTCACCGTCTCGTAGCCGTGCTCCAGAAAGAGGTCCAGCGCGGTGTCGAGCAGCTCTTCGTTGCGTGCCTCCGCCTGCTCGCGGGTGGGCCGCCCGGCTCCGCGGCGGACCGACGGGCCGGCGCCGGTCATGCCGGCCTCCCGGAAACCAGCTCTTGCATCTTCGCTCCCCTCGGACATAATGATACGCACCAGGTGCCATTTCGGCGAGCCTGGCGACGACACAGGGAAGGATGCCCTGGTGAGTTCCGCGACAGAAAGGCTCACGCGGCTGGTCGACGCACCGGACCGCTTCGACCACTCCCACGCCGAGCTGCGCGAGACGCAGACGGCCGCCCTCGACGAGCGGTTCCAGGAGCGCAAGGGGCGCATCAAGCTGCTCGGCCACCGGGCCGACGAGTCCGGCGTCACCGAGATCCGCGGTCGCGCGGACGTGGTGCCGCTGCTGTTCCCGCACACCGCCTACAAGAGCTACCCGGAGAGCTTCCTGCTCGAAGAGAGGTGGGACCGGCTCGCCAAATGGCTGGGCACCGTCTCGCCGTACCCGATCGCTTCCATCGAGACCTCCGGCATCGGCGGCATCGACGACTGGATCACGCGGCTGCAGGCCAAGGGCCACTACGTGTCGTGCTCCAGCGGAACGACCGGAAAGTCGGCGATGCTGCTCGCGTCTGGCCGCGACATGGACTGGACGCGCAAGGACACCGTCAACGTCTTCTCCTGGGGCTCGGGCGTGCGGCCCGCCCGGGACCGCCGGATCATCGGCACCGGTGCCGCCGCCGCGGTCC
This sequence comes from Actinomadura napierensis, assembly GCF_039529375.1. Taxonomy (NCBI): domain Bacteria; kingdom Bacillati; phylum Actinomycetota; class Actinomycetes; order Streptosporangiales; family Thermomonosporaceae; genus Actinomadura; species Actinomadura napierensis. The sequence goes on along the minus strand of NZ_BAAAMR010000018.1, from coordinate 69,803 downwards.
CGAAGAACCTGATCACCGCCGAGGCCCAGCGGGAGGCCTTCGGCGACCCGGCCAAAGAGGCCTTCCGGCCGCCGGTCCCGCCGATCACCGTAGGCTCGCTGACCGCGATGGTGGTGCTGCGCAAGAAGATCGCCGATGGCAGCGCGCTGCCAGAGGAACTCGCCGACTTCGAGCGGACCTCGCAGGAGCGGCAGGAGTTGATGCGGCGGTCGGTCGGCGCCGTGGCTGAAGCCCTCGTCAAGTACCGCGCGGACAAGCTCTACATCGCCGGAATGTGGAACTCGCTGTACCAGGTGGCCGAAGCCGTCCGCGAGATGGGTTATTCGGCCAAGGACTTCCACCCCGACAACTGCCTCTACGTCGGTGGCGGACTCAAGCGCGCGAAGCTGCCCGCGGACTACCAGGAGTTCGTCCACCGGACGTTCAACATTCCGGCCGACAGGGACTTCCAGAACTACTCCATGCAGGAGCTCAATTCCGGTATGCCCAAGTGCCGGAAGGGAGATCGCTACCACGTGCCGCCGTGGATCGTCCCCTTCGTCCTGGACGAGACGGGTGACACCCTGCTGCCGCACGAGGACGGCGAGAACGAGGGCCGCGCCGCCTTCTTCGACCTCTCCCTCGACGGACGCTGGGGCGGGGTCATCACCGGAGACAGGATCGCGCTCGACTTCGGCCCCTGCGCCTGCGGGAACAAGGGCCCGTCGGTGCGCAATGACATCGTCCGCTACGCGGACCTCGCCGGCGACGACAAGATCGGTTGCGCCGGCACCGTGGACGCCTACGTGCGAGGCCTGTCATGACCGTGACCCAGACCGCCGATGAGGCCGCCGTGTCCGCGCCGTTCTTCCAGCGCGGCGAGCTGGCCGAGGGCGCCGATACCCTCCACAGGTCGCGGGACCTGGGCGTCACCTTCGCGACGCCGCGCCTCGCCCTGGACCGGGTGGTGCATCCGCGCGGCGAGGTGCCGCCGCTGCTGAACGTCCCGCTCACGGAGATCATCGACTTCCTCGTCGAGACCGGCGAGCGGATCCGCGACCCCCGCAACCCCCTCATGCGCGAGTGCGTCGACCGCATGTCGGCCACTCACGTGCTGCCGCGCGCGGTGCTGGAGTCGCAGGTCACCGGCGCGGCCGCCTACCTCGACAGGCGGCTGCTGCAGACCGTGGTCGAGCAGAACTTCCCCGACCCGAGGGCCCTGGACGAGTGGATCCCGAAGCAGGACTTCACCGGCCGCAAGAGCTTCGTGCGGGCGTTCGCGCCCCGGCTCGTCCACGTGCTGCCGGGGAACTCCCCGGGCGTGGCCGTGAAGTCCATCGCCCAAGGCGCGATGGTCAAGGCCGTCAACCTGTTCAAGATGTCGTCCAGCGACCCGTTCACCACGGTCGCGATCCTGCGGACCATGGCCGAGATCGACCCCGGCCACCCCATCGTCCGGTCGATGTCGGCGGTCTACTGGCGCGGTGGCGACGACGCGGTCGAGCGCATCCTGTACCGGCCCCAGTACTTCGACAAGATCGTCGCCTGGGGCGGCGGTGACGCCATCGACAACGTGGTCAAGTACCTCGGCCCCGGCCTGCAGCTGGTGTCGTTCGACCCCAAGACCTCGATCTCGATGGTCGGCCGGGAGGCGTTCGCCTCCGAGGAGACCCTCGACCTGGCCGCCGCGCTCACCGCATCCGACGTCATGGTCCTCAACCAGGAGGCATGCGTCGCGAGCCGCTTCGTCTACATCGAGGCGGACCACGCGGACGCCGACCGCTTCTGCGCGCGGCTGCATGACCACATCTCGGCGAAGGCGGCGGCCTCCGGCGACGCCCGGCCGCTCGACCGGGACCTGCGCGAGGAGATCGACACGCTGAAGATGCTCGACGATGAGTTCCAGGTCTGGGGGAGGACCGACGGCACGGGCCTGGTGATCCGCTCCGACGAGCCCGTGGGCTTTCATCCGCTCAACAAGACCGCCAACGTGGTTCGCGTCGACTCGCTCGACCAAGCCGTGAAATACGTCAACGTGGCGACGCAGACGATCGGCTTCTACCCTTTCGAAAGAATGGCCGACTATCGCGACCGCCTCGCCAGTGGCGGCGCGCAACGCGTCGTCCGCCTCGGCGAAGCCGGTCCCAGTACCATCGGCAACCCGCACGATGCCATGTATCCGCTGCACCGTTTCGTCCACTGGATGGCCCACGAAGACGGCACCATGACGGCTTAAGCGGCGGCGGGGCGGGAGAACGGGAGCAGGAATGACGCGGACAGCCACTGACGTGTGGACGGTGATGTCGACGGCGCGGACGATCCGCCGTTTCACCGACGAGCCGGTCGACGAGGCGACGTTGAACCGCTGCCTGCAGGCGGCGGCATGGGCGCCGTCCGGTGCGAACGCGCAGGAACGGCGGTTCATCGTGCTCCGGTCGCCGGAGTCGCGAGCCGTGGTCGCGAAGGCGGCGGAACAGTCGTTGCGCGTGATCGAACCGGCCTACGGGATGACCCGTCCTGATGATGACGACCACAGCCGCCGCGCACGAACCGCCCGGGCGACGTACGAGCTGCACGATCGCGCGGGTGAGTTCACGTCGGTGCTGTTCAGCCAGAAACGCTTTCCCACGGCCTCCGAGTTGCTGCTCGGCGGGTCGATATTTCCGGCGATGCAGAATTTCCTGCTGGCGGCGCGCGCTCAAGGACTGGGGGCCTGCATGACCAGCTGGGCCGCGTACGGAGGCGAGCCGCTCCTGCGCGAAGCCGTCGGAGTGCCCGACGACTGGATGCTCGCCGGGCACATCGTCGTCGGCTGGCCTCGAGGCAAACACGGCCCGGTGCGCCGCCGTCCCATGGCAGAGGTCGTCTACAAGGACCAGTGGGAGAGCTCCTGAGGCCCGGTGCCGCACGGCTCGCGCCCTAGACGCTCAGGTGGACCATGGCCGCGTAGAGCTGTTCGCCGGTCAGCGGGGGTTCCGGCAGCTCGTGCCGGTTCGTGGCCCGGAACGCGTCGATCATGAGGTGCAGATTGCGCCGCCAGGCTTGCGGCGCGGTGTGGCTGGTGGCTTCGAGGATGCGACCGTTCGCCCAGACCAGGGTGATGATGTCGGCCACGGTGAGGTCCGTGCGCACGTCGCCGTGCTGCTGGGCGCGGCGCAGGTTCGCCTCGATGAGGTGGTACAGCCGCTCGTGCATGGCCTCGGTGCGCTCGCTGGCCGGGAAGCGCATCGAAACGAGGTCGTTGAACCCGCGGTCGCCGGCCTGCATCCCGAACAGCGATTCGAGGAAGGCGCAGAAGCCCTCCCACGGATCGTCCATGGCCAGGGCGCGTTCGGCGGTCGTGACGAACTCCTCCAGCTTCGGCTCGAAGGCGGCCATCAGCAGATCGATGCGGGTCGGGAAGTGCCGGTAGAGCGTGCCGATCGCCAGGCCGACGTCGCGGGCTATCTGTTCGAGCGAGGCATCGACGCCGTGCTCGGCGAACGCGGTCTGGGCGGCGGCGATGAAGCGCTCGCGGTTGCGCTGTGCGTCGCGACGCCGCGGTCGGGCGGGAGCACCAGAGGACTCGGCGGGCGGCAGCATGCTCCGAGAATACCTACGTGAGGCATGCCTCACGTTCGTGGTACGGTCGGACGAACCGGAGGGGTGCCTCACCATAGGTGGGCCGCTCGACCACCGGAGGACGGGAGCACGCGGATGTCCGTGAATCGAGAGAAGGTCCGCTTCGCCAGTGGCGACGCCGAGTGCGGGGCCTGGCACTATCCGGGCACGAACGGCGGCTGTGTGATCATGGCGGGCGGGTTCGCGGTGACCAAGGAGCCGGGCACCGATCCGTTCGCGCACCGTTTCGCCGATGCGGGGTTCACCGTCCTGGCCTTCGACCATCGCCGTCTCGGGGACAGCGGGGGCCGGCCGCGCCAGGTGGTGCGCATCAAGGACGAGCTCGCCGACTGGAACGCCGCGATCGGGTTCGCGGCGACGCTGCCGGGAGTCGACCCGGCCAAGGTGGCGCTCTGGGGTTTCTCCCTGTCGGGCGGCCATGTCTTGCACGTGGCGGCGCGCGACCGGCGGGTCGCTGCAGCGATCGCGCAGACGCCGAACGCCGATTGCCAGGCCATCGTCCGCAACGCCGCGCGCTACCAGACGCCGCTGGCGATGTTGCGCCTGACGGGCCGGGGCGTCATCGACGCCCTCGGCGGTCTGGTCGGCCGGCCACCGCTGCTGGTTCCCCTCAACGGCGAGCGAGGGACCGTCGCGTTCCTCACCACGCCCGACGCGCTTGAGACCGACAAAGCGCTCAACCCCGGCAACCGGTACCCGGACTGGCAGCAGGAGGCCGCTGCCCGCTTCGCGCTGAGCCTCGGCTTCTACAGGCCCGGCCGCGACGCGTCCCGGATCACCTGTCCGCTGCTGGTCCTGGTCTGCGACCAGGACCGGTCGGCGCTCGTCGCACCGTCCGTCGCCGTGGCCGACAGTGTCGCCCGCGCGGAGCTAATCCGCTTGCCCGGTGGGCACTACCAGCCGTTCCTGAGCGGGCACGAGCAGGCCGTCGCGGCCGAATTGTCCTTCCTGCGCCGCCACCTTCTGGATCAGCCGCCGGCCGATTCCTGAGGCATGGCGGCTGCCGCGTCTCCGCTGCTCGGACGCGGGGTCAGAAGACGGGGTTGAGGGCGGCGGTCATGAACCGGTGGGGGGTGCCGGAGCCGTCGGCGGGGACGGTCCACAGGTCGGAGCCGTAGTCGCCGGGCAGCGAGTAGGCCACCTGCGTGGCGCCGACCCAGACGGCCTGGTCGTCGACGCTCCTGGTTTCGGCCAGCGGGGTCTCGCGCATGGTCCGCAGGTCGAGGACGGTGAGGCGCCACGGGTTCCCGCCCGCGGCGGACCGGACCCGCTTCTTGTAGGCGGCGCGGGTGCCGTCGGGCGACAGCGACGGGCACTCCACGTTCTGGTGCAGCGTCCTGACCTGGCGTTTCACCGTGTCGCCCGCGACGAGCCAGGTCCTGCCGCGGGTCGCGAGGGTCGCATAGAAGTGCTGGTCGTCGGCGAAGGTCACGCCCCAGAAGTTGACGTCCGCGGACCGGTAGGGCGCGCCGTCCTTGATCACGCCGTACTCCTCCAGGGACGGGACGAGGCGTCCGGTGCGGGTGTCGAGGAGGCTGGTGCGCGTGGAGAAGTTGGTGCCGCCGTAGGAGTCGCCGCTGACGAACACCGTCCACGCGGCCATGCGTCCGCTGGGCGAGACGCGGGTGCGGGAGGGGATTCCGGTGCCGTCGTACCGGCGGTGTTCGCGGAGCGACGCGTCCACCACCACGGCCTCGTAGGAAGGCGTCAGCCCGGCGCGGTTGCGCAGGCAGAGTCCCGTGCCCGCGGCGGCGTGGAAGCGGGCGCAGACCAGGCCGCTGTCGGCGCGCGGGCCGCCCGGTGACGCCGACGCGACGCCGGCCAGATGGTCCTTGCCGGGCCCCATCCGCATGTCGCGGAAGACGATCTGCCCGGGCGTGCCGAGGACGATCCGCGCGCCCGCACCGGTGTGCGCGGGGCGGCGGGCGGCGGCGTGCAGGGTGTAGCCGGTCGCGGCGACAGCGAGCAGGACGGCGGCGCCGAGCACGATGAGCAGGCGGGTCCGCAGCGTCACGCGTCCGCCTCCAGCCGGTTCCGCGCGGCCGGTCGCCGGGCGCTGAGCAGGGCGGCTGCGCACGCCCCGGCCGTCGCCAGCGACACCGCGCCCGCCCACAGCGCGGTGTGCGGACCCCACCACGTCCAGGCGGCACCGAACGCCAGCGAGCCCCCGAACCGGGCCAGCGCCTGTCCCGTCTGCAGGACCGCCAGCCCGCCGGCGCGGGTGCCCTCTGGCAGCAGCGGTCCCGCTATCGCCATGAGGACGCCGTCGGTCGCCGCGTAGAACGCCCCGTGCAGGGCCAGGCAGCCCGCCACCAGCGCCGCGCCGCCGAGCGGGGAGAGCAGCAGCCCGTAGACCAGCAGCAGGAAGGCGTGCCCGGCGAGGAAGACGCGGCCGCGCCCGGCCCGGTCGGCGACCACGCCCAGCGGGACGGCGAGCAGCAGGTACGTCGCCGCCGTGCCGACCGGCAGCAGCGGGAAGTAGCGGACCGGCAGGTCGACCGCCCGCTGCAACAGAAGGTAGATGAACGCGTCGCTCACCGTGGAGACGCCGAGCAGGGCCGCCGCGGCGCACAGCCGCGCGAACCGCGCCCGGCGCAGCACTCTCAGCGTGGCCCGCACCGACCCGCCCGCCGCCCCGTCCCGGTCGCGGACGAACAGCCACAGCACCAGCAGGCCGAGGACCGCGAAGCAGGAGCTCGCCACGAACACCGGGTCGTAGTCCTGGTGGGCGGCGCTGAGCACGGCGAAGGCGACCAGCGGGCCGAGCAGCGCGCCGGTGGTGTCCATGGCGCGGTGCAGCCCGAACGCGCGGCCCTGCGCGCCCGGCGGGCTGGACAGCGAGATGAGCGCGTCGCGGGGCGCCGTCCGCACGCCCTTGCCGACCCGGTCGGCGACCAGCACCGCCGCGACCGCGGGCACCGACGCCGCCGCCATCAGCGCCGGCTTGGACACGGCCGACAGCGCGTACCCGGCGCCCGCGACGAGCTTGTGCCGGGCGCGGCGGTCCGCCAGGTGCCCGCCGGCGAGCCGGACGAGCGCGCCGGCGCCGCCGTACAGGCCGTCCACGAACCCGAACGCCAGCGGCGACAGGCCGAGCCCGGCCACGAGATAGAGGGGCAGGACGGCGGTCACCATCTCCGCCGACACGTCGGTGATCAGGCTGACGGCGCCGAGCGCGACGACGTTGGGGGCCACGAGCCGCAGCGCGCGCCGTCCAGCGCCGCGCCGTCCCGCGCCGCGCCGTGCCGCGTCCCGCCGTGCGGTGCCTCCCGCCGCGTCGGCGACACGGCCTGCGGACAGGTACATGCGAACCCTCCTCGCGGGGAGCCGCGGTCCCGGGGCCGTGCGCGGTCGCGACGCCCCCGGGACCGTGGTCGTCACTGCCAGATCGCGGTGATGGGAGAGGCCGACGCCGCGTTCCCGGCGTGGGTGGTGCCGTACATGTCCTCGATGGTGCGCAGCAGGTTGTAGTGGTTGTACTGGGTGGCGTCCGCGCCGGTCTTGACGTGGGCGCCGTACACGACCGCCGGGATCCGGTTGCCGGCGAGCCCGTTGTCCTCGTCGAAGGTGACGATGAGGACGCTGTTGTGGGTCTTGGCCCACTGGGCGTAGCCGTCGAGCTTGCTCTTCAGCCACGTGTCACCGGTGCTGACCGAGCAGTCGTGCATGTCGTTGCACAGGTTCGGCACGACGAACGACACCGTCGGCAGCGTGGTGTAGTCGGTGGGCCACTGCGCGAACGTGTGGCCCGTGGACGCCGGCAGGTTGCTGAAGGAGAACCACGGGTTGTGCTTGCGGGCGTACTTGCCCGAGCCGCTGCTGCACGCCGTGGACCCCTCGGACGGCAGGCCCTCGTTGTAGCTGCCGAACGTCCGGCCGGCGGTGCGGACCTCGGCGCCGAGGTTCGCCTTGCTGTAGGGGGACCCGGGCGGCGGGCAGGTGTCGTCGGTGATGCCCTGCGTGCTGCCGGAGAACAGCGCGAAGTAGTTCGGCTGGCTTGGATGCGTCTCCGCGTAGAAGTTGGTGAGGTTGGCGCCGCCGTTCGCCAGCGAGGTGAAGTAGGGCGCGCTGGAGGAGCCGATGACCTGCGAGTACGAGTGGTTCTCGAAGATCGCCACGACGACGTGGTCGGGGGTGGGCACGGTGGCGGCGTGCGCCTCGCGCCGCGCGCTCGTGGCGGTCAGCGCGATCGCGCACGCCAGCGCGGCGAGCGCGGCGGCGAGGACGATCGGCAGCGGCCGGCGCGACGCCGGCCATGGGGCAGGGAAGTGGGCGTTTCGTTCGGGCACGGGGGCCTCCTGCGAATGCGTCCGCTGCCGGGCGACGGGGGTGAGCCCGGCGACCGAAAGATGTCACCGGCGCTCCTCGGTGCCGGGACGATAGCGGGACGCCCCGAAGGCGCCTTCCTCAACGCTCGATGAACGCCCCGCCGTTTCGGCCGTCCGTTCCGCACCCCTCGCCCGACCGCCACCCCCCGAACCCGACCCGCCGCTTGGGGGCGGGTCGCTGTGCGTGGCCGTTTATGGGTGGCGTTCGGTGGCGAGTTCGCTGAGGAGGGCTCGGGTGCGGCGGGCCGAGGCGGCGGGGTCGGGGCCGGCGCGGACGATGTTCGCCCAGATGTCCGTGGCTCCGGCGTCCAGGAGGGACCGCAGTTGGGCGCGTACCGAGGACTCGTTGCCGACGATGGCGGCGTCGGCGGGGGACGCGGCGCCGCCGAGTTCGAGGATGCGCTGGTAGTTGGGCATGCCGGCGTAGGAACCGGCCGTCGCGGCGACCGCGTTGCGGGCTTCGGTGACGTCGTCGTGGACGGCGATGGGGAGCCCGGCGACGATGCGGGGCGCGGGTCGTCCCGCCTCGGCGGCCGCCGCGTGGATGCGGGGCGCGATGTGGCCGTCGATCGCCTTGGCCGGAGCCATCCACAGCACGGTGCCGTCGGCGTACTGGCCCGCGACGCGCAGCAGCCTGGGGGAGAGGGCCGACAGCAGGACGGGGACCGGGTGGGGGAGAGGGACCATGCTGCCGGCGCTGTGGGCCGTCCAGTCCTCACCGTCGAAGTCCACGTCCTGGCCATGGAGAAGGGCCGCAAGGATCTGGATGTACTCCTCGGCATTTCGGCCCGGACGGTCGTAGGACATGCCGTACACGCCGCGGACAACGGACTCGTGGGAGGGGCCGATGCCGAGCGTCAGCCCTGGACGGCCCATCGTGGCTGCGGCCGAGGCGGCGCGGTTCGCCTGCAGCAGCGGATGGCAGGGATAGGTCTGCAGGACGGCGGTGCCGAGTTCGATCGTCGAGGTCTCGCGTCCGGCGAGCGCCATGGGGGTCAGCGGGTCGCCGGTCACGATGCTGGCGTACCAGAGCGAGGAGAAGCCGTCGGCCTCGGCTCGCTTCGCCTGCTGGACGATCTTGTCGGGGGTCGACGCGCCGCCGGTCAGGCCGATGCGCATGGGAGTCCTCCCTTGCCGGTGCGCCCCGTACGGAAGGTTTCGGCCGGGCGGGGCGAAGCACTCGTGGTCATCGCGGGGCTCTGGACGCGTCGGTCAGTGGACGACGACGCGTACGCGTCCGAGGTTGGGGATCGTGGCGAACGGGGTGGCGGTGTCGCCGTCGCGTTGGGCGGTCGCGCGCAGGGCCGAGTAGTAGGTGCCGGGTTTGCGATAGGTGTAGGTCTGCCGGACGCGCACGTCGGTGCGGGGACGCCCGAAGGCCGAGGACGTGAACGTCCCGGTGCCGGTGAAGTCCCATCCGGTGGAGACGATCTTCCCGGTTCCGGGCGCGGCCTGGATGGTGGCGGTGAAGGTGACCGGCTTTCCGGCGGGGACGTCGATCCGGCGACGGCCGTTGGCGGTCAGATCGACGACGGGCTGGATGCCGTGCCGCTGCGCCGCGGTCGCCGGGACGGTGACCTGGCCGCCGGCAACGCTGTAGCGGGTCGAGCGAGGGGGCGGTACGCCCTTTTCGGCCCATGCGCTGACGTCGCGGAGCGCCTGCTGGAGGATGCCGGTGTAGTCGAGCAGGTTGGTCTCGTGGGCGCCGATGTGGTCGGCGTTGTCGTTGTACCAGACGCGGAACTCGTCGTCATAGCGGCTTCCCAGGGCCTGTTTCACCTGCTGGGCGTACCAGTCGGCGTCCCAGGGGAAGGCGTCGGTGTCGAGGAGGTTCGCGACCTCGATGACCTTGCCGGTGATCTTGCCGGTGTGCGTGCCGCCGCCGCTGACCTCGCCGGAGATGACGGGCCCGACCTCGATGGCGCGCTGCGGATAGATCGGTTCGCCGGCGGAGTCGCGGAACTGGTCCCAGGCCGAGAAGCCGGGCCGCGCCGGGACCTGGTGGCGGTGGTAGGTCAGCAGCGCCAGGTTCCACCGGTTGTCGATGCGCAGCTTGCCGCCCGCGCTGACGGCGTCGAGCGTCTCGGACGAGTTGCCTGCGCCGATGGTGAAGGTCTTGGTGGCGGGATCGAGTGAACCGGTGAGTGCGCCGATCGCCGACCCGTCGGCGCGGTAGGCGGTGAAGTCGAAGCCGGTCTTGTTCGGGTCCGCGGGTGCGCTGCTGAGGGTGAGCTTGGTCGGGACGTCGTGGGCGTCCCGCTCTACTGCGGTGATGCCGGTGGTCTGGTCGGTCCGAGCGGCGCGGATCAGGTCGCCCAGGGGTGATCGCTCGGTGCCGAGGTATCCGGGCTTGCTCCAGAAGTCGTCGGCGTAGGTCGGGTCCATGGCGCGGACGGTGCCGGCGAAGCCGAGCAGCCCTTGCGCATCGTCCAGCCCGAGCACGTAGGAGTAGTTCTCCCAGGCCCGCAGCGGGATGCCCATCCGGGTGACCTCGCGCAGCACCGCCTTCTGCGTGCCGGTGAGACCGGCGTACGGGTTTCCGGATCCGCCGGGGCGCACCGCGTCGGCGATCTGCGGTGCCTTGCCGAGCAGCACCAGCCGGGCGAAGGCGCGGACGAAGAAGTTGTTCGGGATCGAGGTCGGCACTCCGGGGATGAACGGCACCGCGCCGTCCCACACGCCGGTGGTGTTCTCCATCGCGCCGATCGTCATGTACGAGCCGCCGCTGCCGCCGTAGATGTAGCCGTGGATCCGGCGGGACGAGCGGTAGTACTTCGCGGCGACGGTGCGGGAGAACTTGGCGGCGGCCGCGTCGGCGCGGTAGCCCTCGGTGCCCGAGGTCTGCACGGTGTAGGCGCCGCTGTCGGCCCCGAAGGCGATGGACGGGGAGTCGGCGTTCTCGTTCTGCAGCGGGTAGACGAGCTGGAAGAACCTGCCGTCCCAGCGGCTCGCCTGCGGGAGGTAGAGGTTGAACTTGACGCTGGTGCCCTCGAAGTGCCCGGACACCTGGTGGTGGGGCACCGGGGTGGTCAGGTCCTTCTCGCCGTCGATGACCGGGTGCGCGTAGAGCGGGTCGACGCAGTCGGCGGTGACCTGCACGGGGCCATTGGGCTGCGGCTGGGCGCACTGCGGAGGTGGTGCGGCTGTCGCCGGCGTGCCGGACGCCATTACCGCGCAGAGAAGGACGGAACCGCCTACGGCGAGTGCGCGAAGCTCGATCATCGGGAGCTCGTCGGGGCCGTGGACGACCAGCGGGATCCGGGCTGTTCCAGGGTCAGGGGCCGCTGGTAGGACAGGTCGCCGGTGTCGCGCGTCCCCTTCAGGTAGCCCTGGTCGGTGAAGAACGGGGATTTCAGGACGGACGCGTCGGCGGTGAACATGGCTTCGACGGTGGAGCGGCGCAGCGCGATGCGCCAGCGGCCGTCGCGGCGTTCGAGGCGGTCGAGATAGCGCCCGTTGATGATCTGGGCGGTGCGTCCGTCCTTGCCGAGCAGGACGACGAGCGAGTAGCTCTCGCAGTGAGCGGTGTCGCCGTCGATGTCGCACGAGTGCGTGGTGATGTTGTGCAGGTGGGTCCGCGAGGTCGCGGCGTGCGCCGGGTTGACCCAGGTCGCGTAGTCGGCGCCGGAGTTGGTGGTGAAGCCGTGCTCGTCGGTGGCGTCGGGGTGGTAGGCGCTGGTGATGAGGTCGTCGTCGTGACGGTCGCATCCGCGCGCGTGGCGGGCGATGCAGTCGAGGATCTCGGCGCGGTCCTTGAGGTACCGCACGTCGCGCCGCAGCGCTTCCAAGTCGTCGGTCATCAGGCGACCGCCTCTTCGCCGACGAGGGTGGTGCGGTGCATCAGCCGCCGGGATGTGGGCTCGAACGGCAGGGCGCGGTGCAGCATTCCGGTGTTGTCCCAGATGACCAGGTCGCCGCGCCGCCACTGATGGCGTATGACGAACCGCGGTTGGGTCGCCCACTCCAGCAGCCGTTCCAGCAGTGCCCGGCCTTCCTCTCCGGGAAGCTCCACGACCTCGCCTGCGGTGGCTCCCACGAGCAGGGACTTGCGCCCGTTGCCGCGCGTCCAGACGAGCGGGTGGGTGCGGGACGGCACTCGTCCCCAGGCGGCGCGTTCCTTTTCGGACGGGTCGGGGTTGGCCCGCAGCTGCGCGGCGGCGAAGCTGTGCACCACCGTGAGCCCGTCGAGGCGTGCCTTCTCCGCCTCGGGCAGAGCCTGGTAGGCGAGGAAGGTGCTGGCGAACTCGGTGTCGCCGCCGGCCGGGTCGACCTCCCGGGCGGTGAGCAGCGTGGCCTTCTGCGGGATCTGGATGGTGGCGCCGTCGATGTGCCAGTGGAAGTTCCCGCGCCGGTAGACCGCCAGGGCGGCATTGGTCTTCGCCGGATCGAGCGTGATCGTGTCGATCTCGGGGTGGCGGTGCTCGCTGGTCTTGGCGATCTCGGGCTCGCCCAGGAGGCGGGTGAACGCGACGAGGTCGTCGTCGCCGATGTCGAGCTCGCGGTAGATCAGCACACCGTGCTCGGCGAGCAGCTCCTGGCAACGGTCCGCGGCTTCCCGGTCCACCAGCTGGTCGCCGGAGGCGCCAGTGATCTCCATGCCGAACGGGCTGAGCGGGGTGAACGCAGCGGTCATCGCACCTCCAAGGTTGTTGTACGACCGTATAAGAATGCATGCTGCCGTTCAAGAGAGCAAGACTCTCGTCAGACGCCGGCCGGGCCCGGGCCGCCATGGACGTAGAGGGTCTGGCCCGAACAGAAGCTGGAGGCGTCGGAGGCGAAGAACAGGACGCCGTAGCCGATCTCGTCGGGTTCGCCGAGGCGTCCGGAACCGTTGGTCATCGCGATGGCCTCGGGGTCGAGGCCGTGCCGCTCCGCCTCGTCCAGCAGCGTCGCCGCCCGGACGGCTCCCACGGCGATGGCGTTCACGCGGACGCCCTTGCGCGTCCAGGCCGCCGCCAGGGAGCCGGTGAGGTTGTTCATCCCCGCTTTCGCCGCGCCGTACGGCGCTGCTTGCGGCATGGCGAGCAGGCTTGCGCCTGACGAGATGTTCACGATCGCGCCCTTGCCCTGGGCGAGCATGGGCTCGGCGGCGGCACGGGACAGGAAGAACACGCTGCCGAGGTTGAGCGCCATGACGTGGCGCCATTCCTCGTCGGTCCATTTCATCGGCGACTTGGTCTGCGCGCCCCCGGCGTTGTTGACGAGGATGTCGAGGCGGCCCATCTCGTGGAGGGTGGTGTCGACGAGCCGCCGGCACTGGCCGGGGTCGCTGACGTCGGTCGGAACGGCGAGGGCGCGCCTCCCCAGCGCCCGGATCTCCTTCGCGGTGGATTTCAACGGTTCCGGACGGCGCGCCGCCAGCACGACGTCGGCACCGTGCTCGGCGAGCACCAGCGCCGTGCCACGGCCGATTCCGGTGCCGCCGCCGGTGATGACGGCCACCCGGCCGTCCAGGGAGAACCGGTCGCTCATGTCACTGCACCTCCGTTGACCCCGATGACCTGGCCGGTGACGTAACCGGCCTCGTCCGAGCACAGGAACGCGCACATCGCGGCGATGTCGTCGCCGGTGCCGAGCCGCCGCGCCGGGATCATCCGGGCCAGCACGTCGGAGCCCGGCAGCAGCTTGGACTCCTGAGCGGCGCGCAGCAGCGGCGTGTCGACCGTGAACGGCGGGATCGTGTTCGCGGTGATGCCCTTCGCGGCGTATTCGAGTGCGACCGTCTTCGTCAGGGCGATCACGCCGCCCTTGGACGCCGCGTAGTGCGCCTGGCGCAGCGAGCCGGTCTGGCCCGCGGCCGACGAGATCGTGACGATCCGGCCCCAGCCCCCGGCCGTCATGTCGGGGATCGCCGACTGCAGGCAGTTGAAGGTCCCGGTGAGGTTCACGGCGATCGTGCGGGCCCAGTCGCCGGCACCGACCTGCTCGAAGGGCAGGAACCCGGAGACGGCCGCGCTGGTGACCAGGATCCCGATCGGCCCCAGCCCGGCGCGCACCTCGTCGAAGGCCTTGTCGACCGCGGCCCGGTCCGCCACGTCGACCTGCACCGCGACCGCCCGGCGCTTCTTCGCGCGCAGTTCGCCGGCCAGGCGTTCGGCGGCGTCTCCGTCGAGGTCGAGGACGGCGACGTGCCGGTCCTGGCGGGCGAGGTGCTCGCAGATCGCCAGGCCCAGCCCGGAGGCGCCGCCGGTCACCACCGCTACACGACTCAAATCGTTCCTCCGTTTCGACGGCTGGCCCTTTCCGAGCCGAAACACCTGTGCTATACGGATGTATAGCAAGTGACTATACGACCGTACAACACCGGCCCGAGGAGAAACAGTGAGCGACGACGGCCTGTACTACGACCCCTATGACGTCGACATCGACCGCGACCCGTACCCCACCTACCGGCGGCTGCGGGACGAGGCGCCGCTGTACTACAACGAACGCTACGACTTCTGGGGGCTGAGCCGCTTCGCCGACGTCGACGCGGCCCTGAGGGACGTCAAGCGGCTCAGTTCGGCCAAGGGCGACATCCTCGAAGTCGTCAAGGCCGATCCGGTCATGCCGTCCGGGGTGTTCATCCACGAGGACCCGCCGCAGCACACCGTCCACCGCGCCCTGGTCTCGCGGGCTTTCACACCGCGGCGGATGAGAATGGTGGAAGAGAAGGTGCGCGCATTCTGCGTCGCGTGCCTGGAGCCGTTCACCGGCTCCGACGGATTCGACTTCGTGACCGATCTCGGGGACGAGCTGCCCATGCGGGCCATCGGCATGCTGGTCGGCATCCCCGACGTCGAGCAGCCGAAAGTCCGCGACCACGCCCAGCGCAACCTGCGCAACGAACCCGGCAGGCCGCTGCCGATCAACAAGGAGCAGTACTTCGACGGCGGCATGTACGCCGAGTACGTGGCGTGGCGGGAGAAGAACCCCTCCGACGACCTCATCACCGAGCTGCTCGGCGTCGAGTTCGAGGACGTCGACGGCACGGTCCGCCGGCTGACCAGGGACGAGATCGTGACCTTCCTGACGGTGATCGCCGGCGCCGGGGTGGAGACCACCGGACGGCTGTTCGGCTGGATGGGCAAGGTCCTGGCCGAACACCCCGACCAGCGCCGGGAACTCACCGCCGACAGGTCACTGATCTCGAACGCGATCGAGGAGCTGCTGCGCTACGAACCTCCCGGGCCGCACGTCGCGCGCTACGTCGCCGAGGACGTCG
Source organism: Actinomadura napierensis (assembly GCF_039529375.1). Taxonomy (NCBI): domain Bacteria; kingdom Bacillati; phylum Actinomycetota; class Actinomycetes; order Streptosporangiales; family Thermomonosporaceae; genus Actinomadura; species Actinomadura napierensis. The sequence goes on along the minus strand of NZ_BAAAMR010000018.1, from coordinate 54,671 downwards.
AGTACCACGGCACCAAGGTCCCGGCCGGTTCCGCGATGCTGCTCATGGTCGCCTCGGCCAACCACGACGAGCAGCGCTTCGACGACCCCGACCGCTACGACATCCACCGCAACATCGGCACTTACGTCACGTTCGGGCACGGCGCGCACTACTGCCTGGGGGCGGCGCTGGCCCGTATGGAAGGACGCGTCGCCCTCGACGAGGTGCTGAACCGCTTCCCCGACTGGGAGATCGACATGGCCGGCGCCCGCCGGTCGCCCACCACGACGGTGCGGGGCTGGGACTCGATGCCCGCGATCATCGACCAGAGGTGACCGCCGCGCTGCGGGCGCGCTCAGTCGCGCCCGCCCTCCGGCTCCACCGAGTCGAGGAACTCCTCGAACTCCTTCACCACCTCGGCGTGCGCGGACGCGATGCCGACGCCCTCCTCCAGCCGGATCAGCTTCGGGATGCCGGTCACCAGGAACAGCAGCGTCCCCTGTGACAGGGGCCCGAGGGTGACGGGCCGGTCGCGGATCGCCTCGTCGAGCGCGTCGACCTGGAGCCGCCGCACCCGCTCGGTCCACTCGGTGATCTCCGCGCGGATCGATTTGCGGTGGTTGCCCAGGGCGAGGAACTCGGTGGTGAGCGCCGCCGCGGACTCGTCGCGGCTGTAGTCCCACAGGACGTGCAGCGGCTGGTCGGCGCGGGTGCGCAGCGCCTCGGCCAGCTTCTCCAGGTTCTGCTGCGATCGCCGCCGGATGGCCGCGACGAACACCTCGTCCAGGGTCGGGAAGTAGTACTGGACCAGGCCGGGAGTGACCTCCGCCTTGGCCGCGATGGCGCGGTAGCTGACGCTGGCGTAGCCCGCCTCCAACATCAACCGTTCGACGCAGTTGAGTATGAGATCCCGCGTCTTGGATGTCTCGGTGCCCACGCGCCGGGGGGATGCCATGCACGACCTCGCTCTCACGCTGCACGGGCATTGTTGCAGACCGGCAGGTCACGTCCGGTGAGCGGGCGAGTAAGGCGACGGGCGCAGGTTCCTGAACGACCTGCGCCCGCGGCCGGGGAAACGCTCAGCGCGTGGGGGCCGCGCCCCACGTCGCGGGGGAGTGGAAGGCCTCCAGCTTCTTCTCCGGCGGGACGATGCGGTGGCTGCGGGACTGGATGGACACGTCGTGTCCCTCCGCGGCCTTGCGCAGTGCGCCGACGGTGGCCTGTTCGCGTGGGATGTGGGTGAAGGGGTCGAAGTTGTACCAGCGCATGGCGTTCTGGTGGGTCATTTTGTTGATCTCGTTGTCGGGGACCTGGCAGCGTTCCAGGACGGTGTGGAGTTCTTCGGGGGCGCCGGGCCACATGGAGTCGCTGTGGGGGTAGTCGGCTTCCCAGCAGATGTTGTCGATGCCGATGTCGTGGCGCAGCCGCACCCCGAGGGGGTCGCTGATGAAGCAGGTCAGGAAGTGCTCGCGGAACACCTCGCTGGGCAGTTTGCCGCCGAAGTCCTGCAGCGTCCAGGTGGCGTGCATCTCAAAGGTCCGGTCGACCCGCTCCATGAAGTAGGGGATCCAGCCGGTGCCGCCCTCCGACAGTGCGATCTTGATGTCGGGGTACTGCTTGATCACCCGTGACCACAGCAGGTCGGCGGCGGCCTGCACGATGTTCATCGGCTGCAGGGTGATCATGACGTCGGGTGGGGAGTCGACCGCCGGGATCGACAACCGGCCCGACGAGCCGATGTGGACGTTGAGGATGGTGCCGGTGTCGACCAGTGCCTGCCACAGCGGGTCCCAGTGGTCGCTGTGGAAGCTGGGGTAGCCCATCGCGGCCGGGTTCTCGCTGAAGGTCAGCGAGTGGCAGCCCTTTCCGGCGACCCGGCGGACCTCCTGGGCGCACAGCTGCGGGTCCCAGATCACCGGCAGCGCCATCGGGATGAACCGGCCCGGATGCGCCGCGCACCACTCATCGATGTGCCAGTCGTTGTAGGCCCGCACCAGCGCCAGGGAGAAGTCGGAGTCCTCGGTGGCGAACAACCGCGCCGCGAACCCCGGGAACGACGGGAAGTTCATCGACGCCAGGATCCCGCCGGCGTTCATGTCCTTGACCCGCTCGTTCACGTCATAACAACCCGGCCGGATCTCATCCAGACCCTGCGGCTCCAGGCCGTACTCCTCCTTCGGCCGCCCCGCCACCGCGTTCAACGCGACGTTCGGGATGACGGTCTCGCGGAACTTCCACATGTCGCTGCCATCGTCCTGGTGGACCAGCCGAGGGGCCTCGTCCTGGTACTTCTTCGGCAGGTGGTTCACGAACATGTCAGGCGGTTCGACGATGTGGTCGTCGACGCTGATGAGGATCATCTCGTCGCGGTCCATGGCGCCTCCCTTTCCTCGGCAGGTCACGGCGCGCCGGGCCGCCATGGCTCGCACGGCCGTCCCCTGATCGCGATCGGAGCCCTGGTCTCACTAGAGAGAATCAGCCTCTTATGCAAAAATCAAGGCCCAATATTATACGTATGTACAGGATTCCTCGGCGCGTTTATCCTTCCAACCTGAGAACGATCATCTCCCAAGCAGAGAGGACGATGCGCATGGGGAAGGTCGCGTTCACCACGGGTGCGGCCCGCGGGCGGGGACCCAGCCACGCGCTACGGCCGGCGCAGGGGGACACCGACATCACCGCGGCCGACCCGCGCAAGGACACCACGTCTGAACCGGACGGCGAGGAGAAGATCCACGTGAGCGCGAAGATCCCTAACGACGACGACCGCAGGAAGAACGGGTACCACTTCGACAGGCACGCGCCCGAGTACCGGCAGCGGTTCGAGGCGATCACCCAGGAGCTGCACAGCCGCTGCCCCATCGCCTGGTCGGACACCTACGGCGGGCACTGGGTGGCCGCCGGCAACCGCGAGGTGTTCGAACTGGCCGCACGGTCGGTCGAGTACCTGTCCAACGACCACGACGTCCGCAACGAACGGCGCGGCTACAAGGGGATCACCATCCCCACCTCCGAGTTCGCGTCTCAGGGCGGGTTCCTGGAGATGGACCCGCCCGAGCAGCGCCACTACCGGCAGGCCCTCAACCCCTACCTGTCCCCGGCGGCGGTCCAACGCTGGATTCCCCTGATCGACGAGGTCGTCCGCGCCTGCATCGACGAGAAGATCGAGGACGGCAGGATCGACTTCGTCGAGGACCTGGCCAACGTGGTCCCCGCCGTGTTCACGCTGGCCATGATGGGGATCCCGCTCAAGAAGTGGGCCCTGTACAACGAGCCCGCCCACGCGTCCATCTACACCCCGCCGGACTCACCCGCGATGCATCGGGTCCTGGAGATGCTCATCGAGATGCACCAGGATCTGCTCGCCACGCTCGCGGACATCCGCAGCAATCCACGCCCCGGACTGGTGGACGCACTCATCAACGCCGACATCAACGGCAAGAACCCGCCCGACGACGAACTCGTCGGCGTGCTCACCCTGCTCATCGGCGGCGGCTTCGACACGACCACCGCTTTGACGGCCCACGCACTGGAATGGCTCTCGGAGAACCCGGCCGAACGGCAGCGCCTGCACCGCGAACGGGACACGCTGCTGGACTCGGCGACCGAAGAGTTCCTCCGCTTCTACACCCCCGCCCCCGGGGACGGGCGCACGATCTCCGCCGACTGCGAGGTCGCCGGCACCCGCTTCAAAGAAGGAGAGCGCCTGTGGCTGTCCTGGGCCATGGCGAACCGTGACCCGGCGGCGTTCCCGGACCCCGACGCGATCCACCTGGCGCGCACGGGCAACAGGCACGCCAGCTTCGGCCTCGGCATCCACCGCTGCATCGGCTCCAACGTCGCCCGCACGGTCTTCAAGCGGATGCTCACGCAGGTGCTCGACCGGATGCCCGACTTCGTCTGCGAACCCGAGGGCGCGGTGCACTACGAGACGATCGGCATCATCAACGGCATGCGCAACCTCCCGGCGACCTTCACCCCCGGCCCCAGACTCGGCCCAGGGCTCGACGAAACCCTCGACACCCTGCAGCGCGCCTGCGACGAACAACGCCTGGCCGAACCCGTCACCAAACGCAAAGCAAAGGCACAACTGTGACCTAGACGGAGGTGAAGGGGCTCGCACACGAATGCCGCGACCCCGGCGATAGCACCCGCGGCGACGATCGAGGCCCGGGCTCCACAGAGCGAGACCAGGAACCCGCACCGCGACGCCGACAAGCAACCCGAGCCTTCCGCAGGCCAGGACGCAACCCGAACCCGCGGAGGCGTGAGTCCCAGCCAGCAGAAGGCAAGCGGCACCGAGGGAGCACGAGCGCCCCGCACCCGGCCACGGCCAGGCGAGGCCCACCGAGCACCGGCAGCACCGCCCGGACCGATGCCGTCATCAGAGGAGTGCACAGCGAGGCCAGCGACAACACGATAAGCAACACCGGCCGCGAGCGCGCCGGAGATGAAGGCCCCACCACACTGGCCGCCGAGACCGCACTGACCATCATGACCGCGAGGCCGCTCATACCCTCCTTGAACCGGACGACGATCGACGTGGTCAGCAGCCGGCGAGCGAGGGACGGCGGAGCAGTCGGCGATAAGCGGCTACGAGCCCGGCCGATCACTCACCGCGCGATGGCCGGGCCGGGCCGCCGACGCGGGTGATGCGTCCACTGCCGGTTCGGCGGGCGGTGACGGCCGTCCGCGACGACGGAAATGTCGGCATCCAGGTTGCTGAACTCCTCGGACCAGACGCCGGCGGCCGTCGCGAGGCGGGTGGGCATGACGTCGGTGCGGACGCGGGCTCGCGAAGCTCCCAGCGTTACGTACTCGTGGTGGACGCCGTCCAGCGTGTCACCGCTGGGACGGTGAGCCGGTTGGGTTGAATGGGCCGGTGTCTATGACTACTCGCAGTGACGACCGTCGCGGATATCTGGCCGACCTCGCCGAGGGAGTCGAGCGGTTCTTGGAGCCGCGTCGCGCCGACTGCCCGTGGTGCGGAGGGCGTGCGCTGGTCACACGGCTGGTCTCGCCCGACATCGTGCAGGTCAAACCGGGAAGCTTCACTTTGGAGGAATGTCGCACCTGCGGACATATCTTCCAGAACCCTCGGCTCACTGCTGAGGGGTTGGAGTTCTATTACCGGGACATGTATGACGGTCTCGGCGAGAAGGACACCGAACGGGTCTTCAGATTCACCAGCAAGATCTACCGGCGCCGTGCCCGCATGGTGCGCCGGCACGCCAGCCCACGGACCTGGCTGGATATCGGTACGGGTTACGGCCACTTCTGCCGCACCGCCCGCACGATCCTGCCCGACACCCGGTTCGACGGCCTGGACCTGGGCGCCGGTGTGCTGAAGGCGCAGCGGCGTGGCTGGATCACCCACGCCTATCAGGGATTGTTCCCCGAGTTGGCCGACCGGCTGCCCGACCCCTACGACGTGGTCAGCATGCACCACTACCTGGAACACACGGTGGATCCGCGCCGCGAGATCGCCACCGCGGCGGCGGTGCTGCGCCCGGGCGGCCTCCTGATAATCGAGGTCCCCGATCCCGGCAGCATCATGGGCAGGTTGCTGGGCCGGTACTGGGTGCCCTGGTTCCAACCCCAGCACCTGCACCTCATGCCGCTGGACAATCTCACCGCCGCCCTGACCGATGCCGGTTTCCAGGTCGTGGCGGTCGAACGGCAGAAGGCTGATATCGGCCATGACTTCGTGCTCGCGGCGCTGGTGGCGATCAACCTCCTGGGGCCTCGTCCTCGCCGCCCCTGGAAAGACGGACCGGTCACGCCGGTCGACCGTGCCCGCTTCACCGTGGCCATGGCGTTGATGCCCGCCGCACTGCTGACCGGTTTCGTCCTCGATCTGACCGTCCGCCCGCTGCTCCCGCGCCGTAGCAACGCCTACCGGGTGCTGGCGGCAGCACCGCGGCGCGGCCGGCCTTGATGGCCGGCGGTTCCTCTGCGGCATCCAGGCGGGGTCGTTTACGTTTTCGTTGAGCGAGAGAGGCCGGCGTTATCGCGATGACGGGCGGACAGACCCGCCAGCATCAGGCGAAGGCTCTGCTCGTGGTTGAGCTAGGCGGCTGTTTGGAGTGGCGTCGTCCGCGGCCTCGTCAAGCCGGTCTCGATCGTTGAGGATTTGATGGATCTGGTGCGTGGTGTCCATCCCGCCGGAGATCGTCCCGGATCTGCAAGCACACCTGGACGAGTTCGCCGAGGACGGTCCGGACGGCCGGGTGTTCGTCGGTCCCCGTGGCGGCCCGCTGCGGCGCTCGGGCTTCCGGCGCATCTGGAACAAGGTGCGGGCCGACGTTGGTCTTCCTGATCTGCACTTCCACGACCTTCGCCACGTCGGCAACACCCTGGCGGCCACCACGGGCGCGAGCCTCAAAGAGCTGATGTCCCGCCGAAGAGATCTTGAGAAACAGTAAGGCCCAGGTGGGGAAACAGGGTTCCTGCCTGGGCCTTCTCAGTGGGAGCGGGCGACGGGAATCGAACCCGCGTAGCCAGTTTGGAAGACTGGGGCTCTACCATTGAGCTACGCCCGCGAGATGGAGGGTGGCGGGGCCCTCGATCGCCAACCGTAGCGTACAGGGTGGCCACGGGCGAACGGGTTCGCGGGGCGGTCCGCGGGCGGAATGCCGGGTCGGGCGAGGCGGACGGGCCTGATCGGCACTAGACTTCACGGGTCGTCGGGAACGGCGGCGGTCGCGGGCTGTAGCGCAGTTTGGTAGCGCACTGGCTTTGGGTGCCAGGGGTCGTGGGTTCGAATCCCGCCAGCCCGACCGGAGGGCGTAGCGCGGTCATGCCGCGCGGGTGCCGGTGTTGGGTTCGTCCACCGTTCGTGTGCGGTCCGCCTGGGCGGCTTCGGCGGGGTGGCGCGTGGTCAGGAGGATCGCCGTGCCCGTGTCGGCGAGGGCGCGGAGGGTGGTCCAGATGCGGTGGACCGTTCCAGTGTCCAAGCCGGCCACCGGGTCGTCCAGGAGCAGCACGTCCGAGCGGTTCAGCAGGGCGAGTGTCAGGTCGAGGACGCGGCGTTCGCCCGCGTCCAGGCGTTCGAACGGGGTCGAGGAGCGGGCGGTGAGGCCGGTCCGGCGCAGGGCGTCGTCCCTGGTCAGCGGGTCGAAGGTCCAGCGGCACCAGGCGTCGACGATCTGGGCGACGGTGAGGCCGGGGAACAGGCCGCCTTCCCGCCAGACGCCGCCGAGGCGCAGGCCGTCGCGGTCGGTGTAGGGGTCGAGCCCCTTGACGCGGACGGTGCCGGACAGCGGGCGGCGCAGGCCGGCCGCCGCTTCGAGGAGCGCGGTGTTGCCGGAGCCGGCCCGGCCGAGCAGGGCGTGGATCTCCCCTGCGGCGACCGTGAAGGACTGGGCGGTGGACGGGCCGTCGGGGACGCGGAGCCCGGTGGCCTCGATCACTGCTCTCATGCTGCTCCTCCCAAGATCACTTGTCGTTGATTCAACGGGGAAGCCGCCCGTGTTTGCTTCCTGAGCTGGGGTTACGTTCGTGGTCTGTAAGAACTTCCAGCCGGAGGGGGAAGCATGAAAGCGGTGCAGTACCGCGAGGTGGGCGGGGCGCCGGAGGTGGTGACCGTGCCGGATCCCGAACCGGGGCCGGGGCAGGTGCTGCTGAAGGTCACCGCGGCGGGCGTGTGCCATTCCGACATCGCGGTCATGAGCTGGCCGGCGGACCAGCTGGCGTTCCCGCTGCCGCTGACGCTCGGGCACGAGGGCGCCGGGACGGTGGAGGCCGTCGGCGAGGGCGTCGAGGGGATGACGCTCGGCGAGCCGGTCGCGGTGTACGGGCCGTGGGGGTGCGGGGTGTGCGTGATGTGCGCGCAGGGCAAGGAGAACTACTGCCTGCGCGCGGACGAGCTGGGCATCCGGCCGCCGGGCCTGGGCGCGCCGGGGGCGATCGCCGAGTACCTGCTGGTCGACGATCCGCGGCACCTGGTGCCGCTAGGCGGTCTCGATCCGGTGCGCAACGTTCCGCTGACGGACGCGGGGCTGACGCCGTACCACGCGATCAAGGGGTCGCTGCCGAAGCTGGTGCCGGGCAGCGCCGCGGTGGTGATCGGGACGGGCGGCCTCGGGCACGTGGCGATCCAGGTGCTGCGGGCGCTGAGCCCGGCGCGGGTGATCGCGCTGGACGTGTCGGAGGACAAGCTGGAGCTGGCCAGGACGGTCGGCGCTCACGAGACGGTGCTGTCGGACGAGCGGGCGACCGCGCGGGTGCGGGAGCTGACCGGGGGCCTCGGGGCCCAGGCGGTGTTCGACTTCGTCGGGGTGGGGCCGACGGTGGCGACGGCGACCGGGGTCGCGGCGGTGGAGGCGGACGTGGTGATCGTCGGGATCGGCGGCGGCGTCGCGCAGGTGGGGTTCGGGATCTTCCCGTACGACGCGTCCGTCCGGGCGCCGTACTGGGGGAGCCGCGCCGAGCTGGTCGAGGTGCTGGAGCTGGCGCGGGCGGGGGTCGTGGACGTGCACGTCGAGACGTACTCGATCGACGAGGCGCCGGAGGCGTACGAGCGGCTGCACGCGGGCCGGGTCAACGGCCGCGCGGTGATCCTGCCGAACGGGTGAACCCCGGCGCACCGGCGGGGACGGACGCCGGTGCGCCGGTGATCCTCAGAGGGTCCGGGCGTGCGCCGCCGCGACCGCGATCGCCTCGGCCCGGCGCTCCGGGCGGCGGTGCCCCGCGTTCGCGACGGCGCCCTTGCCGCCCGCGCCGCCACCGACCTCGCGCGCCGCGTCGGTGAGCAGGTCGCGTGCCCGGACGCCGGTCCGGGGCCCCACCGCCGCGACGAGCTGCGCCTTCCCGCCGGAAGCGGTGCCGAGGACGGCCAGTCCGCGGCCGTCGCCGGAGGAGGCGATCGCCGACGCGAGGGCGCGCAGGTCCGCGGCGGGCATCGCGTTGACCTGCCGCGCGACGAGCCAGCCGGCGGGCACCGGCTCGGCCTGCGACGCCAGGGTCCGCGCCCGCGCGTCGAGGTCGGCGCGGCGCAGCGTGTCCAGCTCCCGCTGCGTGTCGGCGAGCAGGTCGAGGCGCTGCCGCAGCCGGTCGGGCGCCTGGTCGGGGCGGACGTTCAGCAGCGCGGCGAGCTCGGCCAGCAGTGCCCGTTCGTGGTCGAAGTGCCGCAGGGCGTCCGGGCCGGTGAGCGCCTCGATGCGCCGCAGTCCGGTGCCGATGGACGACTCGCCGACGATGTGCACCGGCCCCGCCTGGGACCCGTGCCCGACGTGGGTGCCGCCGCACAGCTCGCGGGACGCGTCGCCGATGTCCACGATGCGGACGTCCTCGCCGTACTTCTCGCCGAACAGCGCGAGCGCGCCCGCCGCCTCGGCGCCGGCGCGGGACGTCTCCCACACGCGGACCTCGGGGTCGTCCGCCAGGTACTCGTTGACGAGCGTCTGGACGGTCCCGATCTCCGGCACGGCGGAGAAGTGCGCGAAGTCGAACCGCAGGCGGCCGGGCTCGACGCGGGATCCGCGCTGGGCCGCGTGGTCGCCGAGGACGCGGCGGAGCATCGCGTGCAGGACGTGCGTGGCGCTGTGGGACCGCGCGGTCGCGGCGCGCCGGTCCGCGTCCACGACCGCCTCCGCCTCGTCACCGGGGCGGACCTCGCCGTCCACCATCCGGACGGTGTGCACGTGCAGGCCGTCGATGCCGGAGCGGGTGTCAAGGACCTGTAGGACGGCACCCGGCGTCCGGATCGTGCCGGTGTCGCCGACCTGGCCGCCGCCCTCCGCGTAGAACGGGCTGCGGTCGAGGATCACCTCCAGTTCGTCGCCTTCGCTCGCGACGGGGACGAGGCCGGTGCCGTCGAGGAGCGCGACCACCCGCGTGTCCGCGGTGGTGGAGGAGTAGCCGACGAACGCGGTCCGGCCGTGTTCGCCGACGACGCGCCGGTAGAGGTCCTGCCGCGCGACGGCATCGCCCTTCCGGTCCCGGCCCGCCTGCTGCGCCCGGCGCCGCTGGTCCTCTAGCAGTTCGGCGAACGCGTCCTCGTCGACGGTCAGCCCCGCAGACCGCGCCGCGTCGAGCGTCAGGTCGATGGGGAAGCCGTAGGTGTCGTGCAGTTCGAACGCGGTCTGCCCGGAAAGGGTGGAGTCCGCCCGGGAGATCGCCGATTCCAGCAGCCGGGTGCCCTGCCGCAGCGTCCGCTCGAACCCGTCCTCCTCCGCCGTGACGACCCGCTCGATCAGCTCGGACTGCCGCTCCAGCTCCGGCCACGCCGTGCCGAGGTTGCCGATGACGCTGCCGGTCAGGGACGCCAGGACGGGATCGTCGATGCTGAGCCGGCGCGCATGCCGGATCGCGCGGCGCATGAGGCGGCGCAGCACGTAGCCGTGCCCGTCGCGTGCGGGCAGGACGCCGTCCGCGATGAGGAACGCGATGGACCGCGCGTGCTCGGTGACGATGCGGAACGACATGGACTCCTCGCTGCCGTCGCGTCCGGGGTATGCGCGTCCCGCGAGTTCCTGGACGAGCCGGAGCGTCGGTGACAGCAGATCGGTCTCGCACACGGTGTCCACGTCCTGCAGGACCGCCGCGAGCCGGTCGAGACCGAGGCCGGTGTCGATGTTCTTCGCGGGCAGCTCGCCGACGATCGGGTAATCGCCCTTACCGGTCCCTTCGCCGCGCACATTCTGCATGAACACGAGATTCCAGAGTTCCTGGTAGCGCTCGCCGTCCACCGCGGGCCCGCCCTCGCGCCCGAACGCCGGGCCGCGGTCGTAGTGCAGTTCGGAGGACGGCCCGCAGGGGCCCGGAACGCCCATCGACCAGTAGTTGTCCGCCATTCCGAGCCGCTGAATGCGCTCGGACGGGACGCCGAGCCGGCGCCAGAGGTCCTCCGCCTCCGCGTCGTCGAGGTAGACGGTGACCCAGAGGCGTTCGGGGTCGAGGCCGTAATGGCGGGTGAACAGCTCCCATGCCCAGGCGACGGCCTCCGCCTTGAAGTAGTCGCCGAACGAGAAGTTGCCGAGCATCTCGAAGAACGTCGAATGCCGGGTCGTCCGGCCCACGTTCTCGATGTCGGACGTCCGCGCGCATTTCTGCACGGACATCGCGCGCGGGTGCTCGGGCGCCGTGTCGCCGAGGAAGTACGGCTTGAACTGGTTCATGCCCGCGTTCGTCAGCAGCAGCGTCGGATCCGAGGGGATCAGCGAACTGGACGGGACGGTGCGGTGGTCGCGTTCCCGGAAGAAGTCCAGGAAGGTGGAACGGATGTCAGGAGAGCGCATGGGACGGCCTCACGAGGTCGATGGGATGACGGCGCACACCGCCGAGCCGGGCCGGGCACGACTGCTCGTTCCCCAGCTCGGCGCGGCTAGCTCGCCGCCCCACCTCGTGAAAGACCATCGGACGATTTCCCGTTCGCGAATACCTGTGCTGCAACGCTACTCGACGCAACAGCGCCGCCGCACGCGAGATTCCACCGCGCCGCGGCGGGCTCTACTGCGCGAGAAACCTCATTCAGGGGACGGGTCGGTCGTGCGGGCGTCGTAGGCGGCGCGGGCGGTGTCGATCTCGGCGAGGTGGGACTCGGCCCAGCCGATGAGGCTGATCGCCGCTTCCAGGAGGGTCGCGCCCATGGGGGTGAGCGCGTAGTCGACGCGGGGCGGCACCACCGGGTACACGGTGCGGGTGACGATGCCGTCGCGCTCCAGGCCGCGCAGCGTGACGGTCAGCATGCGCTGGCTGATGCCCTCGATCTCGCGCTTGAGCTCGGTGAACCGGAGGGTCCGCTCGCCGAGCAGCGCGATCACCTGGAGCGACCACTTGTCGCCGATGCGGTCGAGGATCTCGCGGCCCCGGCAGCCGGCCACGGTGTGCTCGGGGAAGTTCATGGTTCTCTCCAGGTGACCGAGGCAGGAAACAGTGCCTTCTTGTGCCGTTGGCGCGGAAGTCCGCACCATGGAGACGGTTCCGAAAGAGAACCGCCTTACTGTGCATAACCAAGGAGACACGATGACCGCGGAACTTGTCGAGATCCCCGGCTACGTCGCCGGCACCTGGACGATCGACCCCCTCCACTCCGGCGTCGGGTTCACGGTCCGGCACCTGATGGTGAGCAAGGTGCGGGGCCGCTTCGGGGCGTTCGAGGGGACGGTCGTGACCGGCGACGACCCGCTGCGGTCGGAGGTCAACGCGACGATCGACGTGTCGTCCGTCGACACCGGCAACGCGCAGCGCGACGAGCACGTCCGGTCCGCCGACTTCCTCGACGTCGAGAAGTACCCGCGGATGACGTTCCGCTCCACCGGGGTGCGCGCCGCCGGCGACGGGTTCGTGCTGGACGGCGAGCTGTCCCTGCACGGCGTCACCAAGCCGGTCTCGCTGGACCTGGTGGTCGAGGGGTTCGGCCCGGACGTGTTCCGGCAGGACGACCCGTTCAAGGGCGCCCGCGCCGGGTTCACCGCGACCGGCGAGATCAGCCGGCTGGAGTTCGGCGTCGGGGACGACGCCACCGTGCCGGGCGGCAAGCTGGGCCTCGGCGACAAGATCGAGATCGTCCTGGAGATCGAAGCGGTGCTGCGGACGGAGTAACCCGCTGTTAACCGCCTGTTCCCGGCCGGTTCCGCCGCGGCGCGTGCCCGGCGTCCCATGATCGGAGGGGACAGGACGGAGGGGCGCGGATGCCGAACGGGACGTCCGAGGCCCGCACGCGGCGGGCCCCGGACGAGGCCGCCCCGGCTCCGGCGGACCGGCGGGCGGCGCCGTGGCTCGTCGGCGGGCTGACCGCGGTGATCACGGCGGTGACGACGTCGCTGGACGCGCTCGACCTGCCCGCCCCGGCGCAGATCGCCCTGACCGGCGGCGTCGCGCTGCTGGCCGGGGTCGCGGCGTGGGGCGCGCAGCAGGCGCAGGGGCCGGCGGGGCGCGACGCGCCGGAGCCGGTCGCGGGCGGGGTGGTGCCGGCGCAGCTGCCGCCGGTGATCGCGCACTTCACCGGGCGGGACGCGTCGCTGGCCGAGCTGCGCCGCGCCGTCGCCGCGGGGTCCGGGTCGCCGGCGTCGCCGCTGGTCGTGTCGGTGCACGGCCCGGCGGGCGTCGGGAAGTCGGCGCTCGCGGCGCGGTTCGCGCACGAGATCGCCGACGCGTATCCGGACGGCGCGCTGTACTTCGACCTGCGCGGCGCGGCCGGGGCGCGGGTCCGCCCGGAGGACGTGCTGCCGGCGTTCCTGCAGGCGCTGGGCGTGCGGCTGGCGACCGACCCCGGCGGGCTGCCCGAGCTGCAGAAGCTGTGGTGGACGTGGACGCGCGGGCGGCGGCTGCTGGTGCTGCTCGACAACGCCCGCGACGCCGGGCAGGTGCGGGCGCTGCTGCCGCCGGGCGGCGGCTGCGCGGTGCTGGTCACCTCGCGGCAGCCGCTCGGCCTGCTCAACGACGTGGACCGGCGGCTGCGCGAGTTCACCGCGGAGCACGCGGTGGAACTGCTCGGCCGCCTCGCCGGGCGGGACCGGATCCGCGCGGACCCGGACGCCGCGGCCGAGATCGCCGAGCTGTGCGGCCGGCTGCCGCTGGCGATCGGCATCTGCGGCGGCCGGCTCGCCGCCCGCGAGACCTGGACGCCGCGGGTGCTGGCCGACCGGCTGCGCGACGAGCGGCGCCGGCTGGGCGAGCTGGAGCACGGCATCGACCACGGCGTCCGGGCGAGCCTGGCGCTCAGCTACGACGACTGCAGCCCGACGCAGCGGCGGCTGCTGCGCACCCTCGGCGTCCAGGCGGCTCCGGACGTGCAGGCGTGGACGGCGGGCGCGCTGCTCGGGCTGTCGGACCTGGAGGGCGAGGACCTGCTGGAGGCCCTCGTGGACGCGCAGCTCGCCGAGTGCTCCGGGACGGACGCGACGGGCCGGATGCGCTACCGGCTGCACGACCTCGTCCGGCTGTACGCGCAGGAGCGGGCCGAGCGGGAGGACGCCGAGGAGGAGCGGGACGCGGCCGTCGAGCGCGTCCTGGACGGCTACCGGGAGCGCGCGGAACGGGTCGCGGCGAACCGGTGGCCGCAGGACTGGCACCGCGGGTCGGGGCAGGTGCCCGATCTGGAGTTCTCGGCGGTCGACTGGCTGACCAGCGAGCGTCCGGCGCTGCTCGCGCTGCTCGGGCAGGGCGCCGAGCGCGAGATGTGGACGCTGGTGTGGCGGCTGGGCCGGGCGGCCTGCTCGCTGTTCCACTCGCTGCGCGTGTTCTGGCCGGAGTGGAAGGCGGCGGCCGAACTCACCCACACGGCCGCCCGCCACCTGGACGACCGTTCGCTCGGCATCGCGCTGCTGGAGCGTTCGGCGGTGCGCGGGAACCAGGGCCGGGTGGACCTGGCCTACGAGGACGCCTCCGAAGCGCTCCGCATCTTCACCGGCAACCGGGAGATGTGGTGGCGGGCGCGCGCGCTGAGGTCCACCGGCATGTGCCTCAGGGACGCGGGCAACCTGGACGAGGGCCAGCGCTATCTCATCGAGGCCGTCGACGCGTTCGAGGCGGAGGGCGATGCGTGGTGGCAGGCCCGCACCCGCCGCAACCTCGCCGAACTGCGGCTCGCGCAGCGCCGCTACGAGGAGGCCCGCCACCTGCTGGAGACCGCGCTCGAGGTCTTCCAGCGCAACGGCAACCGCTACTCGGAGGCGCAGACGCTGCGCGCGCTCGGCGAGGTGCTGGCGTCCGAGGCCCGCGCGTTGCGCGCGTCCGGCGACGGCCAGGCCGCCGAGGTCAAGTACAGCCTGGCAGCGCCCGCGCTGGAGCGCGCCGCGGAGGCGTTCCGGCTGCGCGGCGAGCAGTGGGAGGAGGCGCGGTGCCTGCGCGCCGCCGGGGAGGTCGGCGATCCCCGCAACGGGCTGCGGGAGCTGACGTTCGTCCGGAACGCGGGCCGCATGCTGGCCGACCTCGGCGACGTCTGGGGCGTCGCGCGCACCCGCGTGTCGGAGGCGAACGCGCTCGCGCGGCTCGGCCGGCACCGGGAGGCCGCCGACATCGTCCGGCTGGCGGTCGCGGAGTTCGACGGGCTCGGCGACCGCTGGTGGCAGGCGCGCGGGCGCCGCACGCTCGCCGAGATCCTGCTGGACGCGGGCGACCGCGAGGCGGCGCGGCGGCCCGCCCGCGAGGCCCTCGACCTGTACCGCAGCCTCGGCAACGCGGCGGGGGAGAGCCGGGCCCGCGCCGTCCTCGCCCGCACCGAGCCGCCGGAGGACTAGCGCGGGAAGTCCGGGAGACTGGGGCCGTGGAGTTGCGGCAGCTCAGGTATTTCGTCGCGGTCGCGGAGGAGGCGAACCTCACCCGCGCCGCCGAGCGGCTCGGCCTGCGCCCGCCGTCGCTCAGCCAGCAGATCCGCGGGCTCGAACGGGAGCTGGGCGCCGCGCTGTTCGACCGCACCGCCGCCGGGATGGAGCTGACGCCCGCGGGCGCGGCGCTGCTGCCGGAGGCGCGGGCGGTGCTGGAGGCCGCCGGCCGTGGCGCGCGGGCCGTGGCGGCCGCGTCGTCGGCGACGGTCGCCCTGGCCGTCGGCGTGCCACCCGGCGTCCCGCCCGACCTGCCCGGACGCATCGGCGCGGCGGCGCGCGACGCCCGCGCCCGCCCCGTGTTCGAGGACGCCGCGACCGACCTCCAGCTCGCCGCGCTCCGCCGCCGCGCGCTGGACCTCGCCGTGGTGACGCTGCCCGCCGACCTCTCCGGACTGGCGTCGGAGACCGTCCACGACGAGCCGCTCGGCGTCCTGATGGCGGACGGGCACCGGCTCGCGCGCCGGGACGCGATCGCGTGGCCGGACCTGGACGGCGAGCGGCTGCTGTGGTTCGACCGCGCCCTCGCGTCCGGGTACCACGACGCGGTGCTGGACGCCTGCCGCGCCGGAGGCTGGGAACCGGAGACCCGCGTCTCGACGGCTCGGCGCGCGGTCGCCCGGGCCGAGCTGGCGTCCGGAGAGCCGGTCGTCGCGCTGCGCCCCGCGTGGGCGGCGGAGCCGGGGCTGGCGTGGCGGCCGATCGCGGGGACCGCGCCCCGCCTGAGGTTCGCGCTCGCCTGGCACCGTGATCCCGGTCACCCGGCCGCCGAGGCGGTCGCCCGCCGTCTGCGGCGTTAGGCGCGTCCTCACCCGTCATAGGCGGCGCCTCGTGGACGGGCCCGCGCGGCACGGCGTTCACTGCCTGCATGTTCTTGCTGCTGCTGCACTACGACGACGGCGTCCTCGGCGAGCTGGACGCGCTGATCCCCGAGCACTACGAGTACGTCGACCGGCACATGAAGGCCGGGACCTTCCTGCTGACCGCCCGCCGCGACCCGCGCGTCGGCGGGGTGATCCTCGCGGACGGGACCGACCGCGCCCGGATCGAGGGGATCACCGCCGAGGACCCGTTCCTGCGCACCGGCCGGGTCCACTACGAGATCATCGCGATCGAGCCCACCCGGTCGGCGCTCGCCGGCATCACGGTCTGAGCAGGCACGGTTCGAGCAGGCAGGTCTAGAGCAGGCTGGGCAGCTCGTCCAGCGTGGTGATGCGGGGGACGTCCAGGCCGTCCGGGGCGGGCCCGCCGGAGCGGTCCAGCCACACGCCGACCAGCCCGGCCGACGCCGCGCCCCGCGCGTCGACGTCCAGCCGGTCGCCGACGTAGACGACCTCGCCGGGCGCCAGCCCGAGCCCGGTGCAGGCGAGGCGGAAGATCTCCGGGTCCGGTTTGGCGGTGCCGGTCTCGCCGGAGGTCACCAGGTACGGCAGCCGGTCCGCCAGCCCGATCCGCTCGATCTTGGCGCGCTGCTGCTCCGCGTCCCCGTTGGTGATCACGCCGAGCCGCAGGCCGCGCTCCGCCAGCGCCGTCACCGGGCCGGGCGCGTCGGGGTACGGGCGCCACGCGGCCTCGTACCGGGCCAGGTAACCGGTGATCCACGCGTCGGCGCGCTCCTCGTCCCAGTCGCCGAGCCCGAGCTCCCGGGCGAGCGGGACGATCCGGGCGCGCCGCTGCTCGGCGAACGTCAGCTCGCCGGCCAGGTACCGGTCGACCGACGCGTCGATCAGCTCCAGCCAGCGCCGGACGAGCCGCTCCGGATCCTCGTCCGGGAACGAGGCGGAGATCGCCTCGGCCGCGGCGCCGGCGTGGTCGAGCAGCGTCCCGTCCAGGTCGAACAGGACCGCCTCAACGGCGCCGCGGGTCAAGAGAAGCGCCCCGCCTCGGCGAGGACACGGGCGGTCTGCACGACCGACTCCCGGCGGCGCGCCAGGGCCGCCGCCTCGTCGTCCTCGTCCAGGACGAGCCGGCACAGCTGCGGGACGGCGAAGTTCCACGCGACCAGGCCGAGGATGGTGAACATCCGGTCCTGCGCCGCCCGGACGGCCTCCTCTTCGGGCAGCCCCGCGCCGACCCCGGCGGCCCGGAACTCGCGGACCCTCTCCCGGTAGGACGCGCGGCGCTCGGGTTCGCCCTGCACCTCGCCGCGCGTCTCCAGCGCCTCCCACAGCAGCAGGCGGATCTGCTCGGGGTTCTGCCCGTACCAGTCGAACAGCAGGCCCACCCCCTCGGCGAAGTCGAAGGGAGAGATGTCGGCGCCCCGGCAGATCTCGTCGACCTTGCACCGCACGACCTCGCCGAACAGCTTCTCCTTGCCGCCGAAGTACAGGTAGATCGCCTGCTTGTTGGCGCGGGCCTGCCGGGCGATGCGGTCGATGCGGGCGCCGGCCAGCCCGTGCGCGGTGAACTCGGCGACGGCGGCGTCGAAGATCCGCCGCCGGGTGGCCTCCGCGTCGTACGTCATGCCCGAATTAAACCATCCGGTTGACATTGTCGCCTCCCGTGGGTCAAGGTAAACCAACCAGATGTTTTATTTGAGGAGAACGCGATGACCACCACCGAGGCGCCGATTCCGGTCCGCTCGCCGCTGCCGCAGGGACTCGCCGGGCAGACCGCCGTCATTCTCGGCGGCAGCTCCGGCATCGGCCTGGCCGCCGGCGCGATGCTGGCCTCGCTCGGCGCGCGGGTCGTGCTGAACGGGCGGGACGAGGCCCGGCTGGACGCCGCCGTCGAGCGCGCCCGCGCCGCGGGGCCGGACGGCGACGTCCGGGGCGTCGCGGGCGACGTCGCCGACGACGACGCGATCGAGGAGGTCTTCAAGCGCGCCGGCACCGTCGACCACGTCCTGGTGACCGCCGGCGGTCTCGGCGGCGCCGGGCCGATCACCGAGGTCACCCGGGACGCCGCGCGCGGGGCGTTCGAGGCGAGGCTGTGGTCGGTGCTGTCCACCGTGCGGACGGCGGTGCCCGCGATGGCCGCGGGCGGATCGTTCACCCTGACCTCCGGCGGCCTGGTGACCCGGCCGCGTCCCGGCCTGGCGGTGCCGGTCGGGGTGGTCGGCGGGATCGAGACGCTCACCAAGGCCCTGGCCGTCGAGCTGGCGCCGCGCCGGCTGCGCGTGAACACCGTCCGCTACGGGATGGTCGACACGCCGCTGGCCCGCGGGGGCATCGGGGCCGGCGCCGACGAGGCCGGCGACCGGGCCTTCGCGGAGGCGGGACTGCAGGCGCCGCTCGGCCGCTGGGGGACCGCCGACGAGGCCGCGTCCGCCGTGCTCTTCCTCATGGCCAACCCGTACATGACGGGGGAGATCCTCACCATGGACGGCGGCCAGACCCTCTGAGCAACCGGCTCCCGGCGAATTCGGATGCCGCCTCGAAGCGGTTTTGCGACCATCCGGGTGTGGACTTCTCCGGAGATTTCGAGACGCACCTGACCGCCCGCCCCGCGGCCGCCGAGCGGCTCGCGGGGTGGGCGGCGGCGCACGGACTGAAGTTCACCCACATCGTCCTGGCGCGCGGCCGGGTGGCCTCGCAGCCGATGCTGACGCTGCGCACCCGCGGCACGCTGGACGACGCCCTCGCCGACGCCGTCCGCACCACCGCCGACCTGCGCGCGGACGGGTTCGAGGTGGTGCGGGCGAAGGTCGAGGCGGCGCCGTGGAACGCGGGCGTCCCCGCCGGCGACGCCGGCGCGCTAGGCCCCGCGTACTACTTCGAGCACCACCTCAAGCTGCTGCTGGAGCCCAGGTTCGACGCAGGCGCGCTGGCCGAGGCCGCGCGCCCGCACGCCGCGCACGTGTCGCGCAACGCCCGCCGCGTCCGCGCCGACGGGCGGCAGGAGCGGTTCGTCACCCAGCGCTGCCGGTGCGTGGGCTCCCGGACCGCGGGCCGCCGCCTGGACGCGCTGGCCGGCGACCTGCGGCGGCGCGGCCACGAGATCGTCTCGGTGGAGCGGGAGTTCGTCGTGCACGACGGCGCCCCGTCCCTGGACGACGGCTGGATCGAGGAGGAGACGCGATGACGGCGCGACCGCCGCTCCTGGGCATGGAGCCGCACGAGCCGACGTTCGATGAGCTGGCGCACGAGGGCGCGCTCGACCACGTCCTCACGGCGATCGCCTGCTCCAGGTGGGGCGGGCACCTCGTGCTGCGCGGCAGCGCGCTGATGCGCGCCTGGTACGGCGACGACGCGCGACGCCCGCACGACCTCGACTTCGTCGTCGATTCGCAAGAGTGGAAGGACGACGAGAACCAGACCGACGACGTCTTCGAGGACCTCTTCCTCACCGTCGACGCCGTCCCCCGGACCGGCCTGATGGACGGCCTGCGGTTCGTCCCCAGCCGGAGCGAGCGGATCGCCGCCTACGGCCCGTGGGAGACGATGGTCCGCGACCGGGCGGACAGCCACTGGGGCTACCGGCTGACGCTGCCCTGGCACTGCGACGGCGCGAGCGGGGAGGTCCAGGTCGACTTCGCCTTCGACGAACGTCTGCACGTCCCGCCGCGCCGTACCGCCATCCCCCGCCCGTCGGGAGAGGCGCCGCTGTTCGTGAAGGCCGTCCTGCCGGAGCAGGCGCTGTGCTGGAAGCTCTACTGGCTGTGGATCGACTCGCACCCGCAGGGCAAGGACCTGTACGACGCGTGGCTGCTCCGGAACGCGAAACCGTCCCCGCGGCTGCTGGACAAGACGTCCGACATCGACGACATGGGTGCGCTGCTCTGCGCGTCGTGGATCTCGGCCGACAAGGTCGAGTGGGACGAGTTCCGTGCGGAGTACCCGATGGTCCGCGGTTCGGCGGAGGACTACGCGACGGCCGTCCTGGACGAGGTGCTCCGGCCGGCGTTCGGCCCGCCGGAGCCGCCCCGGCCGGCTGCGGGGTGAGCGCGTGGTGGGGCCCCTGACCGGCGTCCGGTTTCGGTCAGGGGCCCCATCGGGCTCGGCCGCGCTTCACGGGACGCTGGGAGGGTGCGCCCCGGGGAGCCGCGTCAGCCGAGGCCGTTCCTGATGGCGGCGATCAGCTCGCCGCCCGTGGTGTCGCCGCTCAGCTCCCAGAAGAAGGCGCCGCCGAGGCCCTGGCCCTTGGCGTAGGCCATCTTCCCGCCGATGGTGGACGGGGTGTCGTAGCTCCACCATTCGCTGCCGCACTTGGCGTAGGCGGTGCCCGCGACGGTCCCGGTCGCCGGGCACTTGCTCTTGAGGACCTTGTAGTCCTCGATGCCGGCCTCGTAGGTGCCCGGTGCGGCGCCGGTCGCGGTGCCGCCCGGTTCGGACTGGGTGACGCCCGTCCAGCCCCGTCCGTAGAAGCCGATGCCGATCAGCAGCTTGCCCGCCGGCACGCCCTTGGCCTTGAGCTTGGCGATGGTGTCGCTGGTGTTGAAGCCCGCGTGCGGGATGCCGGGGTAGGACGTCAGCGGCGAGTGCGGTGCCGTCGGGCCCTGGGCGTCCCAGGCGCCGAAGTAGTCGTAGGTCATCGGGTTGAACCAGTCGACGTACTGGGCGGCGCCCGCGTAGTCCGTCACGTCCATCTTGCCGCCGTCGCTGGCGTCGGCGGTGATCGCGGCGGTCACGAGGTTGCTCGACCCGAACTTCGCGCGCAGCGCCCCCATCAGCTTCTTGAACGCGTCGGGGCCGCTGGTGTCGCAGGAGAGCCCGCAGGCGTTCGGGTACTCCCAGTCGATGTCGATGCCGTCGAACACGTCCGCCCAGCGCGGGTCCTTGACCAGGTTGTAGCAGGAGTCGGCGAACGCGGCGGGGTTCGCGGCGGCCTGCCCGAAGCCGCCGGACCAGGTCCAGCCGCCGAACGACCAGAGGATCTTCAGGTTCGGGTACTTCTTCTTCAGCTTGCGCAGCTGGTTGAAGCTCCCGGCCACGGGCTGGTCCCAGGTGTCGGCGACGCCGTCGACGCTGTTCGCGGCGGTGTAGGTCTGCTGGTAGTCGGCGTAGGCGTCGCCGATGGCGCACTGGCCGTTGGTGACGTTGCCGAACGCGTAGTTGAGGTGGGTGAGCTTGGCGGCGGACCCGCTGGTGTCGACGTTCTTGACGTAGTAGGCCCGCTGGTAGACGCCCCAGTCGGTGAAGTAGCCGACGACCTTGTTCCCGCCGCCGCCCGGGTTGCCGCCGCCGCTCTCGTCGGTGGTGACCGACACCGCGCCGGACGCTGCGGAGGCGTTGCCTGCGGCGTCGTGCGCCTTGACGGTGAAGCTGTAGGCGGTCTTGGCGGACAGGCCGGAAACGGTCGCGCTCGTGCCGGTGACCGTGGCCGCCTTGGCGGTGCCGTTGTAGACGTCGTAGCCGGTGACGCCGACGTTGTCGGTTGACGCGTTCCACGCCAGCGAGACGCTGGTGGCGGTCTTGGACGTCGAGCGCAGGTTCGAGGGAGCCGTGGGAGCCTCGGTGTCCTTCTGCGGCGTGCCGGAGCCGTCGCAGGCGGCGCCGTTGACCGTGCAGCCGGTGAGCCAGCCGGAGCCGGTGCCGTCGAAGCCGAAACTCGTGGTCGCCCCGGCGGCGACCGTCCCGTTCCAGCTCGAGTTGGTGAAGGTGTAGTGGTTGCCGGAGACGGTCTTCGCCGCGTTCCACACCGAGGTGATGGACGTGCCGGACGGCAGGTCGGCCTCGACCTTCCAGGCGCTGATCGCGGCGCCCGTCCCGTTGCTGATCGTGCAGTTGCCCTCGAAGCCGGTGCCCCAGTCGGAGGTCTTGGCGCACGTGGCCGTGACCGTCCCGGCGGCCGGCGCCGGGGGCGCCGTGACCAGGGACGTCGCGAGTGCGAGGGTGGCCGCGGCGGCGAGCGCGACGGCCCGCCTTCCGCTCTGTCCGGTCATGATTCTCCGTTCGTCCGTGTCCCCCGAACCAACAGGAATCCCCGCTCTTCTCTTAGGAAAGTTTCCTAAGAAATTGGGGTGATGGTAACCGCGCGGACAGGGCCGTTCAAGCCCTCCCGGACGGTCCGGGCGGCCGGGCGGCGGTGGTCTAAGCGCCTGCCTGGGGACGTACGGGACGGCCCGGCGGAGAAAGACCGAAACGAGGGTTCAGGACGTCCCGAACCAGCCCGGCACGTCCAGGCGCCACAGGTCCTGCGGCGTCATCGCGCGGAGGGTTTCCTCCAGTCCCCGCACCCGCTCGGAGCCGAGCCGCCGGACCCAGTCGCCGCGGATCCGGTCGAAGATCCGCGCGGACCGGGCGAGCGCGTCGACGCCGTGCGCGGTCAGCCGGACGATCTTGCGCCGGGCGTCCGCCGGATCGGAGGTGCGCTCGACGTACCCGGCGCGCTCCAGCGACTCGACCATCTTGCCCGCCGCCTGCTTGGACACCCCGAGCCGGCGGCCCAGCTCCACGGCCGTGGTGCCGTCCGGGCCGATCGCCTGGAACACGAAGCCGTGCATGGGCCGCATGGCGGCGTGGCCCTCGCGGGCCAGCTCGGCGTGCAGCTCATCGATGATCACCTGGAAGGCGAGCAGCAGCCGCAGCGGCAGCTCGAAGCCGGGCGGGTCCGGGGGAGCGCTTGACATAAAAGACAACCTCGTTGACTATATGGACAACCACATTGACCAACTTACGGGATGGGGACCCCATGACGCTCCTGCGCAACGCCGACAACCGCCGCACCGAGACGCCGAACGGCGTGATGACCACCTTGGCGACGCCCGCCCAGGGCGGCACCGAGGGGATCGCCGTCTGGCGCGTCGACTGGGCGGCCGGCAGGACCGGCCCGCTGCACGCCTTCGACACCGAGCAGGTGTGGACGTTCCTCGACGGCGCCGTCACCATCGACCTGGACGGCCGCAAGATCGAGGCCGGCCCCGGCGACACCGTCGTCCTGCCCGCCGGCCTGCCCCGCCAGATGACCGGCGCGGACACCGGCTTCACCGCCGTCGTCGCCGGCCACGCCGGCTGCCTCGTCTTCGACCCGGACGCTCTGCCCGCCCCGACCAACCGACCCCGACCGACCTCCCGGGTCAGCGAGGACAAGTGCGAGCTGGCGCCGCAGGGCGACGAGCGGATCGTCCCGCCCTGGGCCCGGTGACCGGCGCTCAGGCGCCCAGATAGGCCAGGACCGCCAGAACGCGGCGGTTGTCGTCCTCCGACGGCGGCAGCCCGAGCTTGCCGAAGATGTTGTTCGTGTGCTTGCTGATCGCCTTCTCGGTCACGAACAGCTGCGCGGCGATCGCCGCGTTCGACCGGCCCTCGGCCATCAGTCCGAGCACCTCGCGCTCGCGGGGGGTCAGCTGCTGCAGCGGCTCCTCGCGGGCGTGCCGGGTGAGCAGCTGCGCGACCACGTCCGGGTCCAGCGCGGTGCCGCCGCCCGCGACCCGCCGCACCGCCTCCACGAACTGCTTGACGTCCGACACCCGGTCCTTCAGCAGGTAGCCGATGCCGCCCGAGCTGTCGGACAGCAGCTCCCGCGCGTACAGCTGCTCCACGTGCTGCGACAGCACCAGCACCGGCAGCCCCGGCACCTGCTTGCGCGCGTCCAGCGCCGCCCGCAGCCCCTCGTCGGTGAACGTCGGCGGCAGCCGGACGTCCACCACCGCGACGTCGGGGCGGTGCGTCGTCAGGGCCCGCAGCAGCGACGGCCCGTTGTCGACCGCCTCCACGACCTCGAATCCGAAGGCCCCGAGCAGCCTGATCAGCCCGTCCCTGAGGAGGGCGAGGTCTTCGGCGATGACAACGCGCACGGCAGCTCCATGGTCACGACGGTCGGCCCGCCGGGCGGGCTCGTCACCGCCATCGTCCCATCGAAAGCCGCGAGCCTGCGCTCGATCCCGCGCATCCCGCCGCCCGCCGCGGGGTCGGCGCCGCCCGTCCCGTCGTCTCCGACGATCATGAGCAGCCGGCCGCCGGAGTGCTCGACCTGCAGCCACGCCCGCTGCGCCCCGGAGTGCTTGACCACGTTCGCGAGCATCTCCGCCACCGCGAAGTACGCCGCCGACTCCACCGGCGCCTCGGGACGGCCCGCCAGGTCGGTGTGGACGTCGACGGGCAGCGGCAGGGTCAGCGCCAGCGCCCGCACCGCGCCGTCGAGGCCGCGCTCGGCCAGCACCGGCGGATGGATGCCGCGGACCAGGTCGCGCAGCTCCGTCAGCGCCGCCCCGCTGGACTCGCGCGCCTCCGCGAGGAGCCTCTGCGCCATCTCCGGGTCGTGCTTCATCATCTCCTCGGCCAGCCCGATGTTCATGCTCAGCGCGACCAGCCGGGCCTGCGCCCCGTCGTGCAGGTCGCGCTCGATGCGGCGCAGCTCGGCGGCGGAGGCGTCCACCGTCTCCGACCGCGTCTCGATGAGGCGCTCGACGCGCTCGGCCAGCGCGGCGCGCGTCGGCGCCAGCAGCGACCGGCCGAACAGCGCGTGCGCCTTCAGGGACAGCGGCCCGACCTGGCCGGACACCGCGACCAGCGCCGCGCCCAGCACGAGGGTCCCGACGAACCCGACCGCACCCCAGTCGTCCAGCGGCCAGAACGGGCCCCACCCGTAGTCGGTGAACAGCGACAGCCAGGGCGCCACGAGGACTCCTTCCAGCCCGTAGACCACCAGGCCGCCCGCGAGGATTCCGAGGACGAGCGCGACCGGCACGTTCAGGATCGTCCACAGCAGATCCCGCCACGACGCCGGATCGGCCAGCAGCCACCGCAGCCGCCGGAACGGCCCGAGCCCGCCCGCCGGCTCCGCCCGGTACGGGACGGGAATCCGCACGCCGGACCACTCGGCCGCCCACACGCGCTGCTGGTTGGCGACCGTCCGGATCGCCTGGAAGACCACCGGCACCAGGATGACCCCGGCGCCCAGCGGGATGGCCGCGATCGACAGCACGGCCAGGATGAACAGCGGCAGGTTCACCGCGAACGCCATGACGATCTGGACGACCCCGCGCAGCAGGCCGGAGAGGGCGCGCCGCCCGTATTCGCGCACTAGCTCGCTCACCGGTTCCTCCTAGGAATCGCCATGGCGCTGGATCTCCACCATTGTGGGCGGTCACGCTCTACGGCTCGGTGGTGCTAGGTCCCCTCTTCGCGGCCGAGCCGGTAGAGCTGGACCTACCGTCATTCGAGCGGTGAGAAGACAAGCGGCCCCGTTCCCTGGACAATGCACAGGCGACACCCAGGGGAGAAAGCGAATCCAAGCTGTGACAGCGACCATCAGCCAGACGTCCACCGGGCCGGAGGGCGCCGAGCCCTCCATCCGGCCCATCACCGAGCGCATCGCCGAGGAGATCGGCGTCCGCGAGGGCCAGGTGCGGGTCGCGGTGGACCTGCTCGACGGCGGGGCGACCGTCCCGTTCATCGCCCGCTACCGCAAGGAGGCGACCGGCACGCTCGACGACGCGCAGCTCCGCGCGCTGGAGGAGCGGCTGCGCTACCTGCGCGAACTGGACGAGCGCCGCGCCGCGATCCTGGAGTCGATCGAGTCGCAGGGCAGGCTCACCGGTGAGCTGCGGGCCCGGATCATGGCCGCCGACGCCAAGGCCCGGCTGGAGGACATCTACCTCCCGTACAAGCCCAAGCGGCGCACCAAGGCGCAGATCGCCCGCGAGGCCGGCCTCGAACCGCTCGCCGAGCTGCTGCTGGACGACCCGTCCCGCGACCCGCAGGCCGAGGCCGCCGGGTACGTGGACGCCGAGAAGGGCGTCGCCGACGCGGCAGCGGCGCTGGAGGGCGCGCGGTCCATCCTCGTCGAGCGGTTCGCCGAGGACGCCGACCTCATCGGCGCGCTGCGCGAGCGCATGTGGAACCGGGGCCGGATGGTCTCCCGCGTCCGCGACGGCAAGCAGGAGGCGGGCGCCAAGTTCGCCGACTACTTCGAGTTCGCCGAGCCGTTCGCCAAGCTGCCCTCGCACCGCGTCCTCGCGCTGTTCCGCGGCGAGAAGGAGGAGGTCCTCGACCTCGACCTGGAGCCGGAGGACGAACCCGAGGACCCGGCCGCCCGCAGCTCCTACGAGGCGGAGATCGCGCGCCGGTTCGGCATCACCGACCAGGGCCGCCCGGGCGACAAGTGGCTGGCCGACGCCGTCCGCTGGGCCTGGCGCACCCGCATCCTCGTGCACCTCGGCATCGACATGCGCACCCGGCTGCGGCAGGAGGCCGAGGACGAGGCCGTCCGGGTGTTCGCCGCCAACCTGCGCGACCTGCTGCTCGCCGCGCCCGCCGGCACCCGCTCCACCATGGGCCTCGACCCGGGCCTGCGCACCGGCGTGAAGGTCGCCGTCGTGGACGCCACCGGCAAGGTGACCGCGACCGACACGATCTACCCGCACGAGCCCCGGCGGAAGTGGGACGAGTCGATCGAGACGCTCGCGAAGCTGGCCCGCGAGCACCGGGTGGACCTCGTCTCCATCGGCAACGGCACCGCGTCCCGCGAGACCGACAAGCTCGCCGCCGACCTGATCGCCCGGCACCCCGACCTCAAGCTCACCAAGATCATGGTGTCGGAGGCGGGCGCGTCGGTGTACTCGGCGTCGGAGTACGCGGGCCGCGAGCTGCCCGGCATGGACGTCTCGCTGCGCGGCGCGGTGTCCATCGCCCGCCGCCTGCAGGACCCGCTGGCCGAGCTGGTCAAGATCGATCCCAAGTCGATCGGAGTCGGCCAGTACCAGCACGACGTGTCCGAGGTGAAGCTGTCGCGCTCCCTCGACGCGGTCGTCGAGGACTGCGTGAACGCGGTCGGCGTGGACGTCAACACCGCGTCCGCGCCGCTGCTCACCCGGGTGTCCGGCATCGGCGAGGGGCTCGCGGAGAACATCGTCGCCCACCGCGACGCCAACGGCCCGTTCCGCAGCCGCTCCGGCCTCAAGGGGGTCCCGCGGCTCGGCCCGAAGGCGTTCGAGCAGTGCGCGGGCTTCCTGCGCATCCCCGGCGGCGACGACCCGCTGGACGCGTCCAGCGTGCACCCCGAGTCGTACCCGGTCGTCCGCCGCATCCTGGACGCGGCGGGCAGCGACATCAAGGGCCTCGTCGGCAACACCGCGGTGCTGCGCTCGCTGAAGCCGACCGCGTTCGTCGACGACACCTTCGGGCTGCCGACCGTCACCGACATCCTCGCCGAACTGGAGAAGCCCGGCCGCGACCCGCGCCCGGCCTTCAGGACGGCGACGTTCAAGGAGGGCGTCGACAAGCTCTCCGACCTCGAGGCCGGGATGCTGCTGGAGGGCGTCGTCACCAACGTCGCCGCGTTCGGCGCGTTCGTGGACGTCGGCGTCCACCAGGACGGGCTCGTCCACATCTCCGCGATGTCGGACAAGTACGTCGAGGACCCGCGCGAGGTCGTCAAGCCCGGCGACATCGTCCGGGTGAAGGTCCTGGACGTCGACCTGCCGCGCAAGCGGATCTCGCTGACGCTGCGGCTGGACGACGAGCCGGGCCGCGACCAGCGGGGCGGCCGCGGCGGCGACGCCCGCGGCGGTGACGCCGGCGACCGCGACCAGCGGCGGCCGGGACGAGGCGGCCAAGGCGGGCGCGGCGGCCAGGGCGGCGGGCAAGGCGGAGGCCGCAGTCAGGGTGGCGGACGCGGACAAGGTGGACGCGGCCAGGGCGGACGCGGCCAAGGCGGCGGCGGACGCGGTCAGAGCCAGGGGCAAGGCCAGGCCCAGGGGCAAGGCCAGGGCCAGGCCCAAGGCCAGGGGCAGGGCGGCGGACGCGGCCGGCCCAGTCAGGGCGGCTCCTCCGGCGGCGGCGCCATGGCGGACGCGCTCCGCCGCGCCGGTCTCGACAAGGGCCTGCCCGGCGGCGACCGCAAGTCCCGCTGAGTTCTAGAAGCCCGACAACGCGCGCGTGCCGCCCCCCAAGGACATCTTCATGGGGGCGGCACGGCGTCGTCCGGCGGTGAGTGGCCCGTTCCGGTCAGCGGCCGAATCCGCGCCAGCGGCCGTCCGAGCCCGTCTCGGTGCGCGGCTCGGGCGCGGAAGAGGGGTGCGGGTCCTGCGAGGGATCGCCCTGCGGACCGGACGGCGGCATGCCCGGCCGGTTATAGGGGCCCGTGCCCAGCGGATCGTGGGCGTACGGGCTGCGCTGCGGCGGCACGGGCGGCTGCGGCGGAACGCCCTGCTGGGGCGGTCCGGGCTGCTGCGGTACCGGCGGGGGCGCCTGCTGCCCGAACTGGGGGCCGCCGAGCACCGGCCCGCCCAGGGCGGGACCGCCGAACGGGTCCTGCGCGGCCGAGTACTCCTCGCGCGGGCGCTCGTCCTCCTCGACCGGCCGGTGCCGGGGGAACTGCAGGACGGCGACCGCGCCGAGCAGCAGCGCGCCGAACCGCATGGCCGAGTGCCCCATGTCCTTGGGCCACGACTCCGCGTACATGAAGGTGCCCATGGTCAGCAGGTAGGACTTGGCGCTGACCGTCATCACCGTCGACACGATCGACACCCGGCAGCGCTGGAACGCCATCACCATGATCCCGAAGCCGATCGCCGCCGCGAAGACCGTCAGGTACGGCCAGGGCGTCGTGGTGATCTTCAGGCTGGTGGCGTGCGCGTCGTCGCTCCACCCCTTGATCGCCAGCTCGGCGGTGCCGACGGGGAACCCGGAGCTCAGCCCGTAGGCGATGCCGGTGACGGGGCGGGCGTGCCGGCCGTCCGGCCGGTAGTCGCCGAGGACCAGGATCAGCAACGGCACCAGCACCGCCGGCGCCACCACCACCGCGATCTTCCAGAGCGGCACGTCGACCGACCGGATCGGCTCGTGGCCGCTGATGGACGCGGTGAGCAGCAGGATCGCGGTGGCGATCAGCAGCAGGCTGAGCCACTCGCGGGCGGTGAGCCGCTCGCCGAAGAACACCATCGCGATCAGCAGCAGCGGCACGACCCCGGACATGAAGATCGGCACCGCGGTGGACAGCGGGAGCTTCCCGAGTGCCACGATCTGCAGGCTGAGGCCGCCGAGCACGATGGCGAGGGCGACGAGGAAGACCCAGTTGCTCACGATCGTCCAGATCATGTGCAGGATCCGGTTGCCCCGGACAGGGGGCATCCGGTCCGCCGCCAGTTTGAAGACGGCGAACCCCAGGTAGTACAGACCGGTCGCGCTGAAGGCTGCGGCTATCCCGTTCATCCCGGACGAGTATGGGGGGTGCGGGTGCCAGATGTCACTGCCTGTACGGGATTGTTGACACCGTTTCGCCGGTCCAAGCCCACCGCGATGTCCGCAGACGCCGCCGCTACCCCATAGACTTGGCGCGCGAGGGCGCGGAGCCGCATCTCGGCATGCCCGCGCCCGCGAAGACCGACCGGCTGAGAAGACGCAGACGGGCAGCGGCACGAGGGCCGTGTGCGTCGAGGCCGGGCGCTCGCAGGCAGAACAAGCACGCGTCGAACGCCGCGGCCGAGACAGCGCCCGATCAAGGAGACCTACCCCAGTGAAGACCGATGTCGAGGAGCTGACCCCCACCCGGGTCAAGCTCACCGTCGAGGTTCCGTTCGACGAGCTCAAGCCGAACCTCGACAAGGCGTACAAGGAGATCTCGCAGCAGGTGCGGATCAAGGGCTTCCGGCCCGGCAAGGTCCCCGCCCCGCTGATCGACAAGTACGTCGGCCGGGGTGCGGTCCTTCAGGAGGCGGTCAACGACGCGCTTCCCGAGCTGTACGGCCGCGCCGTCGAGGAGACCGAGATCTTCGTGCTCGGCCAGCCGGAGGTGGAGGTGACCG
Source organism: Actinomadura napierensis (assembly GCF_039529375.1). Taxonomy (NCBI): domain Bacteria; kingdom Bacillati; phylum Actinomycetota; class Actinomycetes; order Streptosporangiales; family Thermomonosporaceae; genus Actinomadura; species Actinomadura napierensis. The sequence goes on along the minus strand of NZ_BAAAMR010000018.1, from coordinate 24,794 downwards.
AGCTGGACGACGGCACCCAGTTCGCCTTCACCGCCGAGGTCGACATCCGGCCGAAGTTCGATGTGCCCGACTACGACGGCATCGAGGTCGTCGTGGACGACGCCGAGGTGACCGACGAGCAGGTCGAGGAGACCGTCGGCAACCTGCGCGAGCGGTTCGCGTCGCTGACCACCGCCGAGCGCGCGGTCGAGGAGGGCGACTTCGCCACCGTCGACCTGGTCGCCAAGATCGACGGCGAGGAGGTCGAGGACGCCTCCACCACCGGCTACTCCTACGAGGTCGGCAGCAAGTCGGCCATCGAGGGGCTGGACGAGGCGCTCGTCGGGCTGTCGGCCGGCGAGGACAAGACCTTCACCGGCACCCTGGTCGGCGGCGAGCACGCCGGCGAGGAGGCCGAGATCACCGTCACGGTGCAGAGCGTCAAGGTGAAGAACCTCCCGGAGCTGGACGACGAGTTCGCCCAGCTGGCCAGCGAGTTCGACACCATCGAGGAGCTGCGCGAGGACGTCCGCACCCGGCTCGGCCGGCAGGTCAAGCTGCAGCAGCTGTCCGAGGCGCGGGACAAGGCCCTCGAGGCGCTGCTGGAGAAGGTCGACATCCCGCTGCCCGAGAAGGTGGTGGAGGAGGAGATCGGCCGCCGCAACCAGCAGCTCGAGCAGCAGCTCCAGATGGCGGGCATGACCAAGGAGGACTACCTCTCCGACGAGGAGAAGTCCGAGGAGGAGTTCGACACCGAGGTCGCCGACGCCGCCCGGCTCGCCGTCAAGGGCGGCTTCGTCCTCGACCAGCTCGCCGTCCAGGAGGAGCTCGGCGTCGAGAACGAGGAGCTCAGCGAGTACGTCGTCACGCAGGCCATGCAGATGGGCGTGGCGCCGCAGCAGCTCGCCGAGTACCTGACGCAGAACAACCAGCTCCCGGCGATCGTGTCGGAGGTGCTGCGCAGCAAGGCGCTGAACCTCGTGGTCGAGCACGTCGTGATCAAGGACGAGTCCGGCAACGTGATCGACGTCGAGGCCGTCCAGCGCGAGCTGAACGGCGAGACCGCCGAGGGCGCCGAGGCCGAGGCCGAGACCACCGACGCCGACGCCGAGGCCGGTGACACCGAGGCCGCCGCCGAGGCCGATGAGGCCGCCGGCGACGAGGCCGCTGAGGAGACCCCCGCGCAGGCGGCTGAGGCCGCCGCTGAGGAGGCCCCGGCCGCCGGGGCGAAGGACGACGACGCCAAGTAGCCCCACCGCGTTCCAGGACGTTCTGGGCGTTCCCGACACGCCCCGCACCCGCGCCCCGGGTGCGGGGCGTGTCGCGTTCGCGGAGATCGTCCATACCTCGCGGAGGCGTGGGTACGCCCCTGGCGAAAAGGCGGCCCCCCGGGCTTAACCGGGGTCGTGAGCGCGTTACTGTCCAATCATCCGAACCGATTAAAAGGACCGGAGGAACACCCGGTGAGCATGCCTCCGACTTTCGACGAGTCGTCGCGGATCCAGGCGCGGGTGGCCGAGGCGCCCCTGCTGCCCCTGGGCGACCAGCTGTTCCAGCGGCTGCTGCGCGAACGGATCGTCTTCCTCGGCCAGCAGGTCGACGACGACATCGCCAACCGCATCTGCGCCGAGCTCCTGCTGCTGTCGGCCGAGGACGGCCGCCGCGACATCACGATCTACATCAACTCGCCCGGCGGCTCCGTCACCGCCGGCATGGCGATCTACGACATCATGCAGTACGTCCCGAACGACATCGTGACGGTCGGGATGGGGCTGGCCGCCTCGATGGGCCAGTTCCTGCTGTGCGCCGGCACCACCGGCAAGCGCTACGCCCTGCCGCACGCCCGGATCATGATGCACCAGCCGTCCGGCGGCATCGGCGGCACCGCCTCCGACATCAAGATCCAGGCCGAGCAGATGCTGTACGTCAAGAAGACGCTCGCCGAGAAGATCGCCGAACACACCGGCCAGTCCCTCGACCAGATCGAGCGCGACTCCGACCGGGACCGCTGGTTCACCGCCGACGAGGCCAAGGACTACGGGTTCGTCGACCACGTGGTGCTCAGCGCGACCCAGGTGCCCTCCGAGGGCACGGTCTCCTGACGACCCGAATCACCTATCGGAGGCACACAGTGAGCGACCTCATCCGACCCGGCTTCAGCGATCTGGTCCGGCCCGGCGTCCAGGCGGGCGGAGCCCCGGCGCCGGCCGAGAGCCGGTACATCATCCCGTCCTTCGTCGAGCGCACCACGTACGGGGTCAAGGAGATGAACCCGTACAACAAGCTCTTCGAGGAGCGGATCATCTTCCTCGGCGTGCAGATCGACGACGCGTCCGCCAACGACGTGATGGCCCAGCTGATCACGCTGGAGTCGATCGACCCCGACCGCGACATCAGCATCTACATCAACTCGCCCGGCGGCTCGTTCACCGCCATGACGGCGATCTACGACACGATGCAGTTCGTCAAGCCCGACGTCCAGACGGTCTGCATCGGCCAGGCGGCCTCGGCCGCCGCCGTGCTGCTCGCGGCGGGCACGAAGGGCAAGCGGGCGGCGCTGCCGAACTCGCGGATCCTGATCCACCAGCCCGCGACCGAGGGCACCTACGGCCAGTCCAGCGACATCGAGATCCAGGCGCGCGAGATCATGCGGATCCGCGAGCTGCTGGAGTCGATCCTGGCCGAGCACAGCGGCAAGAGCATGGAAGAAGTCCAGCACGACATCGAGCGCGACAAGATCCTCACCGCCGCCGAGGCCAAGGAGTACGGTCTCATCGACGATGTCTTCGCCAGCAGGAAGCGCAAGGCCGAGGTAGTGTCGTCCTGAGGACGGCAGGACGCGGGAGTCCCGAGCCCGGTCGCCACAGTTCCGGGCGAGGGGCTTACCAAGTCCGTTGGAGGCGGTAACGTCGAGTCCAACGTCGAGAGCCCTCGGGACGCCAGCCGGCCGCGCCGCACCCTCTCAGACGGGCGGCCCCACGAAAAGGAGACAGTTGGGTGGCACGCATCGGCGACGGTGGTGATCTGCTCAAGTGCTCGTTCTGCGGGAAGAGCCAGAAGCAGGTCAAGAAGCTCATCGCGGGTCCGGGCGTGTACATCTGCGACGAGTGCATCGATCTCTGCAACGAGATCATCGAGGAGGAGCTCTCCGAGACCTCCGACCTGAAGTGGGACAACCTGCCCAAGCCGCGGGAGATCTACGAGTTCCTGGACTCCTACGTCATCGGGCAGGACACGGCGAAGAAGGCCCTGTCGGTCGCCGTCTACAACCACTACAAGCGGATCCAGTCGAGCGACGTGGGCCGGGACGACCAGGTGGAACTGGGCAAGTCCAACATCCTGCTGCTCGGCCCGACCGGATCCGGCAAGACGCTGCTCGCGCAGACGCTCGCCAAACTCCTCAACGTCCCGTTCGCCATCGCGGACGCCACGGCGCTGACGGAGGCCGGATACGTGGGCGAGGATGTCGAGAACATCCTCCTCAAACTGATCCAGGCGGCCGACTACGACGTCAAGAAGGCCGAGACCGGGATCATCTACATCGACGAGGTCGACAAGGTCGCCCGCAAGAGCGAGAACCCGTCGATCACCAGGGACGTCTCCGGGGAGGGCGTCCAGCAGGCGCTGCTGAAGATCCTGGAGGGCACCACCGCGAGCGTCCCGCCGCAGGGCGGCCGCAAGCACCCGCACCAGGAGTTCATCCAGATCGACACCACGAACGTGCTGTTCATCTGCGGCGGCGCGTTCGCCGGCCTGGAGAAGATCGTCGAGTCGCGGGTGGGCAAGCAGGGGATGGGCTTCGGCGCCCAGATCCGCTCCAAGTCCGACTTCGAGGAGTCCTCGGCCGTGCTGGGCGACGTGATGCCCGAGGACCTGCTGAAGTTCGGCATGATCCCCGAGTTCGTCGGCCGGCTCCCGGTGATCACCTCGGTGCACAACCTGGACCGGGAAGCGCTGATCAACATCCTGACCGAGCCGAAGAACGCGCTGGTGCGCCAGTACCACCGCCTCTTCGAGCTGGACGGGGTCGACCTGGAGTTCACCGGTGACGCCCTCGAGGCGATCGCCGACCAGGCCATCCTGCGCGGCACCGGCGCCCGCGGCCTCCGCGCGATCATGGAGGAGGTCCTGCTGTCGGTGATGTACGAGGTGCCGAGCCGCCAGGACGTCGCGCGCGTCGTGATCACGCGCGAGGCCGTCCTGGAGCACGTCAACCCGACCCTCGTCCCGCGCGACCGCCCCAAGCGCGAACCGCGCGAGAAGAGCGCTTGAGCGCAGACCGCACGCGAACGCCCCGGACCGCCAGGTCTGGGGCGTTCGCGCGTTACCGCTCGTCTCATCGCGCCTGAGCCGCCGCGCGAGCGCGTTATCTGACCGGTGGGGGCGAAGCCGGAGGCGAGCCCCCACCGGGAAGCTCGCGAAGCGAGGTCGCGCTCGCCCAAGCACGGTCAAGGGCCGAGCCCCAGGCGAGGCCCTTGGGCCGGGATTGCATGAACTCAGCGCGATTCGCCGAGGCCGGCTTCGCGGGCCAGGACGATCGCCTGGGCGCGGTCGGCGACGTGCAGCTTCATGAAGATGTTCGACACGTGGTTGCGGACGGTCTTCTGGCTGAGGAACAGCGTGCCGGCGATCTCGCCGTTGTTGCGGCCCTGCGCGATCAGCTCGAGGACCTCCCGCTCCCGGTCGGTCAGTTCCGGGAAGGCGGCGCGCCGGGGGTCGGGCATGTCGGTGAAGTAGGTGAGGACGCGGCGGGCGATCTCCGGCCCGTAGATGGCCTCGCCGGCCGCGACGGCCCGCACCGCCCGCGCGATCTCCTCGGCGCCGGACTCCTTCAGCAGGTAGCCGCGGGCGCCGGCGCGCATCGCGTTGAACACCGAGTCGTCGTCGCGGAACATCGTCAGCACCAGCACGCCGATGCGCGGGCTGGTGCGGGTGATGGTGCGGGTGGCCTCGATGCCGTTGCCGCCCGGCATGTGCAGGTCCATCACGACGACGTCGGGCTGCAGTTCGGCCGCCATCCGGACGGCGTCGGGGCCGCACTCGGCCTCCCCGACGACCTCCACGCCCAGCGCCTGCAGCAGGCCCTTCAGCCCCTGCCGGAACACCGGGTGGTCGTCGGTGATGAGGACCCGGATCGCGTCCGTCATCGGCGGCCTCCGCTCACGCGCTCAGGAGCGCCCGTTTCGACCGGGCGGAGCCTGATGGTACCCGGCCACGCCGGGGGCGGGCAGCGGAAGCCGGGCCGACACCACGGTGCCGCCGCCGGGCCGCGAGGTGACCGTGCAGCCGCCGCCGATCTCCGCCGCCCACTCCTTCATCGCGCCGAGGCCGCGGCGCGGCCTCGGCCGGTCGCCGTTGCGCGCGGAGTCCGGCATCCCGGGGCCGGTGTCGGCCACCATGAGGTGCAGGTCGGCGTCGCGGCGCAGCAGCACCATCGCGGTGCTGCCGGGCGCGTGCAGCCGGACGTTCGTCAGCGCCTCCTGGGCGATCCGGTAGGCGGCGACCTCGACGGCGGCGGGCAGGTCGCCGGGCCCGCCGTCGAACCGCACGTCCACCCGTTCGGCGCAGCCCTCGGCGAACGACTCGATGGCCGCGACGAGGCCGAGGTCGTCCAGGGCGGGCGGGCGCAGGCCGTGCGCGAGGTCGCGGATCTCGCCGACGGCGCCGGCGAGCCGGTCCCGGACGTCGGCGAGCAGAGGGTCCATCCGCTCGGGCTCGCCGGCGAGGGTGATGCGCGCCGCGTCCAGCGACATGGCGAGGCTGGCGAGGGTGGGGCCGAGCCCGTCGTGCAGGTCGTGCCGGAGCCGGCGGCGCTCCTCCTCGCGGCTGGCGAGGATGCGCTCGCGGGAGCGCTGCAGGTCGCGGGTGAGGCGCAGGAGGTGCGGGATCGCGGTGGCGTGCGCGGCCACGGCCCCCGCCGCGAACGCGCCGGCCAGCACGGCGGTCCGCGCCAGTACCGCTCGCATCCCGTCCCACTCCCTTCGCGCCGTTGTCGCGGGCGTTCGGCATCACCCTTTCCGCGGGGGCGACCCGGTGTCAGGTGACCTGTGTCCCGTCCGCGGCGGGAAAACGCTCTCTGGGCCGCCGCCGCCCGTCGCGTCGGACCTCGTGGGACGGGCCGTGGTACCGCCGCGATCCCCGTAGAATCGTTGGCCGTGACACAGCCCAGCAGTGAGCGCGGCCAGGGGGCCGCCGCGGACGTCGACCTGCCCACCCAGTACCGCCCGGCCGATGTCGAGGGCCGGCTCTACGAGCGGTGGGTATCGGCGGGGCTGTTCACCGCCGATCCGGCGCGCGACCCGTCCCGTCCCGCGTACTCGATCGTGATCCCGCCGCCGAACGTGACCGGGTCCCTGCACATGGGGCACGCCCTGGACCACTCGATCCAGGACACCCTGATCCGGCGCCGCCGCATGCAGGGGTACGAGACGGCGTGGATCCCCGGCATGGACCACGCGGGCATCGCCACGCAGAACGTCGTGGAGCGGGAGCTGGCCAAGGAGGGCCTGTCCCGGCACGACCTCGGCCGCGAGGCGTTCGTCGAGCGGGTGTGGAAGTGGAAGGCCGAGTCCGGCGGCCGGATCCTCGGCCAGATGCGCCGGCTCGGCGACTCCGTCGACTGGACGCGCGAGGCGTTCACGATGGACGACCGGCGCGCCCGCGCCGTCCGCACGATCTTCAAGCGGCTGTTCGACGACGGCCTGATCTACCGCGCCGAGCGCATCATCAACTGGTGCCCGCGCTGCCTGACGGCCCTGTCGGACATCGAGGTCGAGCACGAGGACGTCGACGGCGAGCTGGTCTCGATCCGGTACGGGTCGGGAGACGACGAGATCGTCGTGGCGACGACGCGGGCGGAGACGATGCTCGGCGACACCGCCGTGGCCGTCCACCCCGACGACGAGCGGTACGCGCACATGATCGGCCGGGAGATCGAGCTGCCGCTGACCGGCCGCCGCATCCCCGTCGTGGCGGACGAGCACGTCGACCCGGCTTTCGGCACCGGCGCGGTCAAGGTGACCCCGGCGCACGACCCGAACGACTTCGAGATCGGCCGCCGGCACTCGCTGCCGTCGATGTCGGTCATGGACGAGCGCGGCGTGGTCACCGCGCCCGGCCCGTTCGAGGGCCTGGACCGGTTCGAGGCGCGCCCGGCGGTCGTCGCCGCGCTGCGCGAGCAGGGCCGGATCGTCAAGGAGGTCCGGCCGTACGAGCACTCGGTCGGGCACTGCCAGCGCTGCTCCACGGTGGTGGAGCCGCGGGTGTCGCTGCAGTGGTTCGTGAAGGTGGAGCCGCTGGCGAAGGCGGCGGGCGACGCGGTCCGCGACGGCCGGGTGGCGATCCACCCGCCGGAGATGGCGTCCCGCTACTTCGAGTGGGTCGACAACATGCACGACTGGTGCATCAGCCGGCAGCTGTGGTGGGGGCACCGCATCCCGGTCTGGTACGGCCCGGACGGCGAGACCGCCTGCCCCGGCCCGGACGAGGAGCCGCCCGCCGGGTGGGTGCAGGACGGCGACGTCCTCGACACCTGGTTCTCCTCGGCGCTGTGGCCGTTCTCGACGCTCGGCTGGCCCGACAAGACGCCCGAGCTGGAGCGGTTCTACCCCACGTCGGTGCTGGTCACCGGGTACGACATCCTGTTCTTCTGGGTCGCCCGGATGATGATGTTCGGGCTGTACGCGATGGACGGCGCCGAGCCGTTCAAGACGATCGCCCTGCACGGGATGGTCCGCGACCAGCACGGCAAGAAGATGTCGAAGTCGTTCGGCAACGTCGTCGACCCGCTCGACTGGATCGACCGGTACGGCGCCGACGCGACGCGGTTCACGCTGCTGCGCGGTGCGAACCCCGGCGGCGACGTCCCGGTGGCGGAGGAGTGGGCGCAGGGGTCGCGCAACTTCTGCAACAAGCTGTGGAACGCGACGCGGTTCGCGATGATCAACGGCGCGCACGTCCGCGGCGACGTCCCGTCCGAGCTGACGACGGTCGACGCGTGGATCCTGTCGCGGCTGCACTCGGTCATCGCCGAGGTGGACGCGCAGCTGGAGTCCTACGACTTCGCCAAGGCGTGCGAGACGCTGTACCACTTCGCGTGGGACGAGGTCTGCGACTGGTACGTGGAGCTGGCGAAGGTCCAGCTCGCCGACGACCGCGCCGACGCGACGCGCCGCGTCCTGGGCGAGGTGCTCGACAACCTGCTGCGGCTGCTGCACCCGGTGATCCCGTTCGTCACCGAGGAGCTGTGGACGTCCCTGACCGGGGCGGAGACGATCGTGACCGGGTCCTGGCCGTCCGCCGACGCCGGGCGCGCCGACCGGGGCGCCGAGGCGGTCGTGGAGTCGCTGCAGCGGCTCGTCACCGAGGTCCGCCGGTTCCGCGCCGACCAGGGGCTCAAGCCCGGCCAGAAGGTCGCCGCCGCGCTGGAGTGGGGCGGTTCGCCGCTCGCCGCGCACGAGGAGGGCGTCCGCGCTCTGCTGCGGCTGACCGCGCCGGATGACGGCTTCGCGGCCACCGCGTCGCTGCCGGTCGAGGGCGTCACGGTCCGGCTGGACACCGCCGGCGTCATCGACGTCGCGGCCGAGCGCAAGCGGCTCGACAAGGACCTCGCCTCGGCACGCAAGGAGGCCGACCAGGCGCGGCGCAAGCTCGGCAACGAGGCGTTCATGGCGAAGGCGCCCGAAGCGGTCGTCGCCAAGAACCGCGACCGGCTCGCGCAGGCGGAGGCCGCCATCGGGCGGCTGGAGACGCAGCTCGCCGCGCTGCCGCCGGCCTGAGCGCGGCGGGCCGGCGGCGTCCGCCGGGGCCGGGGGAGCCCGGCCTGAGGCGAACGGTCGGCAGCGGCCCGGTCGCCCGGTTACGATCCGGGTGATCCGCGGGCTTTCAGGCGGTATGGAATCCTCGGGAGTGCAATGGCCGAATCACCTCCCCGCCCCGACGTGCCCGGGGCGGTGCCGGACGACGAACCGGGCCGCCAGCAGGTCGTCGAGGACGGCGGGCCGCCCGGGGGGTTCACCGCCGCCCCGGCGCCGTGGGGCACTTCGCCGCCGTGGTGGTCGGCGGACTCCAGGGACGGGACGGGACCGCAGTTGCTCGCAAACGGCACCGGTCCGCAGCCGCTCGCGGGCGGGACGGGCGGTCACCGCCTCCCCGTCCCGGCGAACGGCACGGGCGGGCATCCGATCCCCGGCGGCACCGGCGGGCATGCCCTGCCCGGCGGCACGGGCGGGCACCCGCTGCCGAACGGCACCGGCCCGTTCGTCCTGCCCGGCGAGAACGGCCCGCAGGGCATGCGGACGCCGCTGGGCGCGGCCGTGCCGGGCGGGATGCCGCCGGAGCGGGAGCGCCGGCAGGTCTCCGGGCTGCTGCTCGGCGCCGGGATCGGCGCGGCGCTGGTCGCGGTGCTGATGGTCGGCGTCCTGGCGTTCAAGCCGGACGAGCCCGCCGCCCGGAAGGGCCCCGGGGCCGCCTCGGCCGCCGCGTCCACCCACAAGATCACCGCCCTGCCGCGCGCGGGCGGGATGGCCAGGGACGCCACCGCGCCCGCGGCCAGCGCGGCCTACCCGTTCGTCATGGCGGCGGTCGAGGCGGCCGGGGTCACGGCGCCCGGGAACGGCATGGCCGTCTACACCGAGAAACCCGTCGGGCGGGTGAGCGTGCTGTTCGTGGGCGGGACGCGCCCGGCCGGCGATCCGGCGGCGTTCCTGCGCAGGCTGCGGCCCAGCACGTTCCTCTCCGGCGAGGAGGGCAATCCCGGACAGAACGGCGGCAAGGCGGAGTGCGGGACGTTCGCGGTGCTCGCCGGGACGCACACCTACTGCGCCTGGGCGACCCGCGACTCCTACGGCGTCGTCGCCTCCGACGTCCCGACCAGGAACCCCGACTTCTCCCTGATGGACGACGTCATGCGCCGGATCCGGAAGGACGTCGAGAAGCCGGCACGGTAGCCGGCGGGCGGAACAGCCGCTCGGTGGAGGCGTCGATCCGGTCGAGGACCAGTCCGGTGAAGTAGACGGTGCCGAGGACGGCCACGCGGTGCCCGAGCGTGGCCAGCGCCTCCGGGGTGACGGCGCCGGAGCCGACGGCGTCCCAGGCCGCCGGCAGCGGACGGGTGAAGCGCAGGTGCGGCTGGGGCAGCCGGACGTAGGTGACGGGCAGGTCGCCGAGCGCCCGGACCGCGCCGTCGAGGTCCTTGTGGTCGGGCAGGCACACGACGGCGTGGTCGACCTCGCCCCAGCGGTCCCGGGCGGCGGCGAGCGCCGCGGCGACGCCCGTCCCGTCGATGGCGGAGTCGATGAGCAGCGTCGTGGCCGTCCCGGGCACCGTGTGCCAGGACATGCGGCCGGGCAGGACGACCGTGGACAGCACCTCGCGCAGCCGGTCCTCGGGGAGATCGCCGCCGACGAGGCGCCGGGCCGCGGCGACGCCGGTCGCGGCGGCGGTGCGCCCGAGCCCGGCGGGCAGCAGGTCGGCGGGGACGCCGCCGTCGCGGATGTACTCCACCGGCCCGAGCACTTCGGCCACCTCGGGGGTCTGGGGCGCCGACACGATCCGGGTGCCGGGGCCCGCCACGCCGCACTTCTCTTCGGCGATCTCCGCCGGAGTGTCGCCGAGGATCCCGGCGTGCTCCAGGAAGATCGGCGTGATCGCGGCCACGTCCGGCGGGAAGAGCGCGACCTCGTCGGACCGGCCGCCCATCCCGGCCTCCAGGACGAGCGCCTCGGCGCCCGCCCGCCGCGCATGGAGCACGCCCGCGAGCGTGAACAGCCCGGAGGGCGACAGGTAGTCGTCCGCCGGCGGGCCGAGCTCCGCCATCGCGCCGCCGAGCCGGGCACCGAGCGACGCCAGTTCCGCCTCGGTGACCGCCCGGCCGTCGATCCTGATCCGGTCCCGGTTGGTGCGCAGGCCGGGGCTGGTGACGGTGCACACGCGCAGCCCGGAGGCGACGAGGAACGCCGACGCGTACGTCGCCGCCGTCCCCTTGCCCTTGGACCCGACCACGGTCAGCACGGGCATGCCGGGGGACAGGACGTCCAGCGTCCCGGCCAGCTCGCGCGCGCGGGCCGGGCTGCGCGTCTCGCCCGGCCGCCGCCGTTCCCATTCCTGGAAGAAGACCTCGTCAGCCCGCATACCCCCATGCTTCCACCGTCCGCCGCCCGCCGACCCGGGTGCGGACGGGGGTGCCGGCCGCGCCGAGTAGGCTCTCAGCGTGAGCCAGGCAACCGAGCCGCTCGACTACCGCGGCGCCGTGAGCGCGATCATGAGCCGCGGCGTCGAGTGGGACATCGACCCCACCCTCGACCGGATCCGCGACCTCGTGGACGTCCTGGGCGAGCCGCAGCGCACGTACCCGGTGATCCACGTCGCGGGCACGAACGGCAAGTCCAGCACCGCGCGGCTGATCGAGTCGCTGCTGCGCGAGCGCGGTCTGCGGACCGGGCTGTACACCAGCCCCGAGATGACCACGCTGCGCGAGCGGATCGCGATCGACGGGGAGCCGGTCAGCGAGGAGCGGTTCGCCGAGGCCTTCCAGGACGTGCTGCCGTACGTGCAGCTGATCGACGGCAAGCACGAGACGCGGCTGTCGTTCTTCGAGGTGCTGACCGCGATGGCGTTCGCCGCGTTCGCGGACGCGCCGGTCGACGTGGCCGTGGTCGAGGTCGGCATGGGCGGGACGTGGGACGCGACGAACGTCGCCGACGGCACGGTCGCCGTCGTCACCCCGATCGGCCTGGACCACACCCGCTACCTCGGCGACACGCTGGAGGAGATCGCCGGCGAGAAGGCCGGGATCATCAAGCCGGGCGCCGTCGCGGTGCTGTCCCAGCAGCCCGTCGAGGCGGCGGAGGTGCTGCTGCGCCGGGTCGTCGAGACCGGCGCCGCGGTGGCGCGCGAGGGCATCGAGTACGGCGTGCTGGACCGCGACGTCGCCGTCGGCGGCCAGCAGATCGGGCTGCGCGGCCTGCACGGCGCCTACGAGGACGTCTTCCTGCCGCTGTTCGGCGAGCACCAGGCGAGCAACGCCGCGACCGCGCTGGCCGCCGTCGAGGCGTTCGCCAGCGGCGCGCCGACCAGGGGAGAGGTCAACCTGGAGGCCGCCACCCGGATCGCGCCCGGCGAGGCTTTCCTCGGCGGCGACGAGGGGCAGCTCGACCCGGCGCTGGTGCGCAGCGGGTTCGCCAAGTCGGCGTCGCCGGGCCGGCTGGAGGTCGTCCGGACGGGCCCGACCGTGCTGCTGGACGCCGCGCACAACCCGGCCGGGATGGCGGCGACCGTCGCCACGGTCACCGAGTCGTTCGGCTTCACCCGGCTGGCCGGCGTCCTCGCCGTCGCCGCCGACAAGGACGTCGCCGGCATCCTGGACCAGCTCGAACCGGTCCTGGAGGAGCTGGTGGTGACGCGCAACTCCTCGCCGCGCTCGCTGCCCCCCGAGGAGCTGGCGGAGATCGCCGAGGGGATCTTCGGGCCGGAGCGGGTGCACGTGGCGGCGCGGCTGGACGACGCCATCGACCGCGCCATCGGGCTGGCCGAGGAGACCGGCGAGTACCAGGGCGCCGGCGTGCTGATCACCGGTTCGGTGGTCACGGTCGGCGACGCCAGGACGCTGCTACGCGTAGGGGAGGGCAGGTGACCGCCATGACCGGGGACGCCGCGGAGGGCGCGCCGCAGCCGGCGGGGCGCAAGGCCCCGAATCCGGTGCGGCGGCTGTACGCCACCGTGCTGGCCTGCGAGGCGATCGTGATCGCGCTGGCGATCCCGGTGGCGATCTCGGTGATGGACGTGTCCGGGGCGACGGCCGGGCTGGTGTGCGGCGGGCTGGCGGTGCTGTGCCTGCTCATGGCCGGGCTGCTGCGGTTCTCATGGTCGTTCGCGGCGGGCACCGTGCTGCAGGTCGCGATCATCGCGACCGGGTTCATGGTGCCGGCCATGTTCTTCCTCGGCGTCCTGTTCGGGGCGCTGTGGGGGACGGCCTTTTGGATGGGACGCAAGGTGGAGCGGCTCCCGGCGCGCTAAATTCGCGGGACGGCACCATTTCCTCCGCCGATCCTTGCGTGCCCGCAGAACACCAATTCCGACATTCTTCTTTATTGGGAAATAGTGCGTTCGGCGGGGGGTGACCTCCGAAGGAGCACACCGTGTCCTCCTACGCCCAGCCCTCCCACGCGCACGACCCGGGCGCCCCGCTCACGGTGCCGGACGGCACCGCCATCGGCGCCGCGCCGGCCCGCCGCGCCGGCGCGCGGCGGTGGAACGCGACGCTGGGCGCGCTGCTGACGGCGGTCACCGTGCTCCCCGCGGTCGTCCTGGTCGTGCCGGACACCACTGCCGGCGTCATGCCCGCCGCCGCACGCGCGCTCGGCCTCGGCGACGCCGGGGTCCCCGCGCTGCTGCGCGCCACCGGCCTGGCGCTTCCCGCGCTGGCGCTCGCCGTCTCGCTCGCCGCCGTCGCCGCGCGCCGCCTCCCCGCGTGGACGGTACTGGCCACCGGCCTCGTCGTCCTGCTCGGCGGGCTCGCCGCCGTCCGGTTCGCCGGCTCGGTGCCCCAGATCGGCGCGATCCGCATCGCGCAGGGCGCCGGCGCCGGGACCGCGCTGCCCGCCTCCCTCGTCCTCGTGTGGGAGCGGCGGAACGCGGCGCTCGCCGCCCTCTGGGCGGGCGTGCTCGCCGGGTCGCTTCTGCTCGCCATGCCGCTGGCGATGCACGCCGTCCCGGCGCCCCGTCCGGGTGCCGCCGCGGGCGACTGGCACGCGGCGCTCGCCCCCATGCCCTGGCTCGCCGGGGTCGCCGCGGCCGCCGCCGTCCTCGGCGTCCTGCTGCGCGGGCGTGTGCCGTGGACGCTGCCGCCGCCGCGCCTCGCCGAAAGGGGACGGCTCGCGCTGCCGTTCGCACCGGTGGCGGCCTTCGCGTTCCTCGCCGTCGTGGCGGCGGACGGCTGGTCGCCGGGCGCCCGCCTGGTGGTCGCCGGGTCGGCGCTCGCCGCGCTCGCCGGCCTCGCGCTGGCCGGCGGCCTGGACGGCGGCCTGTTCGGCTGCGCGGTCGTCATGGTCGCCGCCGGCCTGCTCACCTACCCGCTCGCGGCGCCGCTGTCCGGTCTCGCCGCCGCTGCCGACGCGCCCGGAGCCCGGCTGCCGCCCTTCGCCGCCGCCGCAGTGGCAGCCGTTCTCGGCGCGCTCGTCGCGGCCCGCGCTCGTCCCCGCGCCGCCGTGGGAGCCGGATTCGCCCTGATGATCGTCGGCGTCGGCGTCGGCCTCGGCCTCGGGCTCGGACCCGGGCTCGCCACCGGCTCCACCGGACCCTGGACGCCGTTGCTCCCGCTCGTCCCGCTCGGCATGGGCGCCGGACTCGCCCTCGCCGCCTCGCTGCGGGACGCGCACGTCGGCGCGGCCCTGTTCGGCCTCGCGCTGTGCTTTCCCGCCGTCCTCGCCGGCCAGTTGTCCGTGCTCTCCCTGCAAGCGTCCCGGCTGCATTCGGCGCACTCCGAAGAGCAGCGGCTGGACGCGCTCGCAGGCGGCTACCGCGCCTGGCTCCTCATCGCCGGGACGGCGGCCGTGCTGCTGGCCGTCCTCACCCTGCGCCTCCTCGCCCGGCACGGCCGCGCCGCCGAATCGGCTCCGGTGCCCGAAGACCGGTAGGATTCGCGCGCTCACCCAATCTGAATTCCGCAAGGAGAAACACACGTGTCCGAGCGCACTCTCGTCCTGGTCAAGCCCGACGGCGTCCGCCGCGGGGTCGTCGGCGAGGTCATCTCCCGGATCGAGCGCAAGGGCCTGACGCTCGTCGCGCTGGAACTGCGCACCCTGACCCGGGAGACCGCCGAGGCGCACTACGCCGAGCACTCCAGCAAGCCGTTCTTCGGCGAGCTGGTCGAGTTCATCACCGGCGGCCCGCTGGTCGCGATGGTCGTCGAGGGCCCGCGCGCCATCGAGGCGTTCCGCGCCCTGGCCGGCGCCACCGACCCGGTCGCCGCCACGCCCGGCACCATCCGCGGCGACCTCGCCCTGGAGATCGGCGAGAACATCGTGCACGGCTCGGACGCGCCCGACTCCGCCGAGCGGGAGATCAAGCTCTTCTTCCCCGAAGTCTGAGTCTCCCAGGGGGGAGACCCCCTGGAACCCCGTCAGCGGCCGGCAGGCCGTTTCCCGCTCCGCTGGCGCTCCGCGCGAAACAGCCTGCCGGCCGACACGCGGGCCGGATCACTCCGGCCCGCGTTGCTTTAGCTAAAAGCGGCCTGGTCAGCACTCGTTTTTTGGGCGACGCGCGGCGCGGGTGCCACTGCCCGCGAGCGGGCCCGCACGTTACGATGGACACGCCGCTCTACACGCCCGACAATCATGAAGGGCTCCCTTTCTTCATGGGTAACAAGCTGTCGTTTCTCGGCCGTGACATGGCGGTCGACCTTGGCACCGCGAACACGCTCGTGTACGTCCGGGGACGCGGCATCGTCCTCAATGAGCCCTCCGTGGTGGCGATCAACACCAACACCGGCAAGATCGTCGCGGTGGGCATCGAGGCGAAGCGGATGATCGGCCGCACGCCCGGCAACATCGTGGCCGTCCGCCCGCTCAAGGACGGTGTCATCGCCGACTTCGACGTCACCGAGCGGATGCTCCGCTACTTCATCCAGAAGGTCCACAAACGCCGGCACTTCGCCAAGCCGCGCATCGTGGTGGCGGTGCCGAGCGGCATCACCGGGGTGGAGCAGCGCGCCGTCAAGGACGCCGGGTACCAGGCCGGCGCCCGCCGCGTGTACATCATCGAGGAGCCGATGGCCGCCGCGATCGGCGCCGGGCTGCCCGTCTACGAGCCGACCGGCAACATGGTGGTCGACATCGGCGGCGGCACCACCGAGGTCGCGATCATCTCGCTCGGCGGCATCGTGACGAGCCAGTCGGTGCGGGTCGGCGGCGACGAGCTGGACCAGGCGGTCATCTCCTTCTCCAAGAAGGAGTACTCGCTGATGCTCGGGGAAAGGACCGCCGAGGAGATCAAGATGGCGATCGGGTCGGCCTATCCCGGCCCCGACGAGGAGCCGCACGCCGAGATCCGCGGCCGCGACCTGGTCAGCGGCCTGCCGAAGACCGTCGTGATCTCCGCCGAGGAGGTCAGGCGGGCGATCGAGGAGCCGGTCAACGCGGTCGTGGACGCCGTGAAGACCACGCTCGACAAGTGCCCGCCGGAGCTCTCCGGCGACATCATGGACCGCGGGATCGCCCTGACGGGCGGCGGTGCGCTGCTGAAGAACCTGGACGAGCGGCTCCGCGAGGAGACCGGGATGCCGATCCACCTGGTCGACAACCCGCTCGACTCGGTGGTGCTCGGCACCGGCAAGTGCGTCGAGGACTTCGAGTCGCTCCGGCAGGTCCTCGTGCCGGAGTCGCGGCACTGAACAACCGGCGGCGACCACAGAATCCGGAGGTCGGTGGGTGAAGGACACCCGGCGCACCCGCATGGTCCTCGGCGTGCTGCTCGTCGCGGCCCTCGCGATGATCACCGTGGACTACCGCGGCGGGGACCACTCGCCGCTCGGCGGCCTGAGAAGCGTCGGCGCGGCCGTGTTCGGGCCGGTCGAGCGGGCGTCGGCGTCGGTGGTGCGGCCGGTCGGCAACACCTTCGACGCGATCACCGACGCGCCCGGCGAGAAGCGCCGGGCCGACCGGCTCGCCCGCGACAACCAGCGGCTGCGCGAGCAGCTGCGCTCCACCCGGCTGGACCAGGACCGCGCCGCGCAGCTGCAGCGGCTGCTCGGCTCCGCCGGGATGGGCGGCTACAAGATCCTCGCCGCGCAGGTGATCTCCGCCGGCCAGGGCTTCGAGGACACCGTCACCATCGACGCGGGCAGCGGCAGCGGCGTCAAGCCCGACATGACCGTGATGAGCGCGGACGGGCTGGTCGGCCGGGTCACCCGGGTCGGCCCCGCCACCGCGACCGTGCTGCTGGCCACCGACCAGACCTCCTCCGTCGGGTCCCGCCTGGAGGACTCCAAGGAGATCGGCATCGTGCAGGGCACCGGCCGGCGCGGCCTCGGCGGCGGCGCCACCCCGCTGCGGTTCCAGCTGCTGGACGCGAGCGCGCCGGTGCGGGTCGGGCAGCGGCTCGTCACGCTCGGGTCGCAGGGCGAGCGGCCGTACGTGCCGGGCGTCCCGATCGGCACCGTGGAGCGCATCGACGCCGCCACCGGCGGGCTGACCCGCACCGCCTACGTCAAGCCCTTCGTGCACTTCACCAGCCTGGACGTGGTCGCCGTCGTGGTGGCCCCGCCGAAGACCGACCCGCGCGACGCGGTGCTGCCGGCCAAGCCCGCGCCGCCGCCGTCGCCGAGCCCGACGCCGTCCCCCAGCGGTTCGCCCGGCGACAAGAGCAAGAAGAAGAAGGGCAAGAAGGGGCCCAAGACCGAAGCGGACGGCACCGCCACCCCGTCCGCGAACCCGAGCTCGGGGGGATGACGTGCTGAACCCACCGGAGGCGTCACAGACCGGCCGCGCCCTCACCACCGTGGTGGTGATCGTGGTGGCGCTGATCCTGCAGGTGTCGGTCGCCAACCGGCTGCCGCTGCCCGGCGGCGTCCAGCCCGACCTGGTGCTGCTGGCGGTGGTGGCGCTGGCGCTGGTGTCCGGCTCGATGACCGGGATGGTCACCGGGTTCCTGGCGGGCCTCGCCGCCGACATCGTCCCGCCCGCCGACCACACCATCGGCCGGTACGCGCTCGTCTACTGCCTGATCGGGTACCTGTGCGGCATCGCGTCCGCCGAGATGGACCGGCAGACGCTCGTGCCGTTCTTCGCGGTCGCCGCCGGCGCCCTCGCGGGCACCGTGCTGTACGCGGTGACCGGCATGATCCTCGGCGACCCGCGCGCCCAGTGGGACACCGTGTCGAGCATGGTGCCGCTCCAGGTCGGCTACGACGTGGTCGCCAGCCCGTTCGTCGTGTGGGCGGTGCTGCGCGTGACCCGCAGGTACGAGCGCGGCGAGCGCTCCCGCGGGGACCGCCTGTCGGTGCCCGCCGCCCGCTACCGCGCGATGTCGGGGCGGGGCGGCGGCCTGTGAACCCCAGGACCCACTTCCGGCTCGTCGTCCTGTACGTCCTCGTCGGCCTGCTGCTGCTGGTGCTGATGGGCCGGCTGTGGAGCATGCAGATCCTCGATGGCTCGCACTACCAGCAGCTCGCCGACCAGAACCGGACCCGCGACATCGTCGTCCCCGCCGTCCGCGGCATGATCCTGGACGACCGGGGCGTCCCGCTGGTCCGCAACCGCAGCGCGCTCGTGGTGTCGGTCGACCGGACGACGCTCTCGCGGCAGAAGGACGGCGGCAAGGCCGTGCTGCAGCGCCTCGCCGGCGTCCTCGGCACCACCTACCCCGACGTGGCGAACCGGATCCGGCTGTGCGGCCCGAACGTCAAGCGCCCGTGCTGGCCCGGCTCGCCGTACCAGCCGATCCCCGTCGAGGACCACGTCGACCCCAAGCGCGCCCTGCAGATCATGGAGCGGCAGGAAGACTTCCCCGGGGTGACCGCGCAGGTCCAGGCCGTCCGCGAGTACCCGCGGCCGGACGGGGCGACCGCCGCGCAGGTGCTCGGCTACCTGCAGCCGATCACCCAGGAGGAGCTCGACAAGCGCAAGGGCCTGAAGGTCACCGGCTACAGCGGCGTCGACCTGATCGGCCGGGCCGGGCTGGAGGCCCAGTACGACGCGGCGCTGCGCGGCGAGCCCGGATTCCGCCGGGTGCTGGTCGACAGCCAGGGCCGCGTCACCGGCACCGCCGAGGAGAAGGCGCCCGACCCGGGCGGCAACCTCGTCACCAGCATCGACGCGGGCGTGCAGGGCGCGGCGGAGAAGGCGCTCAAGCACGCGATCGAGAACGGCCGCAAGGGCGGGCACCCGTCCGACGCGGGCGCCGCCGTGGTGATGGACGTGCAGACCGGCCGGATGGTCGCGATGGCGAGCTACCCGACCTACGACCCGAGCATCTGGACCGGCGGCATCTCCCAGGACCAGTACGACGCGCTGCTCGGCAAGAAGAAGGGCGAGCCGCTGATCTCGCGGGTCACCCAGGGCCAGTTCGCCCCCGGCTCCACCTTCAAGATCTCGTCGGTGGCGGCGGCGGTGAACGACGGCTACCCGCTGAACGGCACCTACCAGTGCCCGGGGTCGTTCGACGTCGGCAGCCGCGCGTTCCACAACTTCGAGGGCGAGGCCCTCGGCTCGATGAACCTGCACACCGCACTCGTGAAGTCGTGCGACACGGTGTTCTACAAGTTCGCGTACGAGGAGTGGCTCCGCGACGGCGGCATGCACCCGAAGAAGAGCCCGTCGGACCCGATGGTGAAGATGGCCCGCGACTACGGGTTCGGCAAGGCCACCGGGATCGACCTGCCGAGCGAGTCCGGCGGCCGCATCCCGGACCGCGGCTGGAAGAAGGACTACTGGGACGCCACCAAGAAGGCCGACTGCAAGGCGGCCAAGAGCGGCTACCCCGACGTGCAGAAGACCGACCCGGCGCGCGCCTCCTACCTGAAGGCGGTCGCGGCGGAGAACTGCGTCGACGGCTACGTGTGGCGCGCCGGTGACGCGGCGAACTTCTCGGTCGGGCAGGGCGACGTGCTGGTCACGCCGCTGCAGCTCGTCCGGGCCTACGCGGCGGTGGCCAACGGCGGCAAGCTGGTCACGCCGCGCCTGGGCGTGGCGGTGCTGCGCCCGGACGGCACCGTCGAGCGACGGGTCACCGCGCCGCCGCCCGCGAAGCTGCCGGTCGACCCGAAAGTGCTGGCCTACATCCGGAGCGGCCTGGCCGGGGTCACCAAGAGCGGCACCGCCGCCGGGGCGTTCAACGGCTTCGACTTCAAGAAGGTCGACGTGGCCGGCAAGACCGGTACCGCGGAGGTCTACGGCAAGGACGACAACTCGTGGTTCGCCTCGTTCGGCCCGGTGAAGCACCCGCGCTACGCGGTGATCGTCATGGTCGCCCAGGGCGGGCAGGGCGCCGTGACGGCGGCCCCGGCCGTCCGGGAGATCTGGGAGGCCATGTACGGGACGAAGAAGCAGAAGCCGCTGCTCAAGGACGGCAGGCTCCCGTCGGAGCTGCCGACGGCCCCCGTCGAGGGAGCGGCGCCGTGAGCGCCGCGAGCACGCGGGGCCCTGAGCGGCCGGACGGAGCGGGACGATGCTGAACAGCACCGGAGTCGGATCGGTCGGCGGGTACGGGGACCGGAGCCTGTGGCAGGGCCGGCTCGCGGGGCTGCGCAAGCTGGACTGGCCGCTGACGATCACCGTGCTGGTGCTGTCGGTGGTCGGCGCGCTGCTGGTGCGCTCGGCGACGTTCCAGCTGGCGGTCGAGCGCGGCGACGACCCCGAGGGCTTCCTGAAGCGGCACGTCCTCAACCTGATCATCGGGTTCGCGCTGGGCGGCGTCGTCACCGTGCTGGACTACCGGCTGCTGCGCGCCTACGTCCCGATCCTGTACGCGCTGGCCTGCGTCGGCCTGCTGGCCGTGCTGACCCCGCTCGGCTCCACGATCAACGGCTCGCACTCGTGGATCGTCCTCGGCGGCGGGTTCCAGATCCAGCCGTCGGAGTTCGCGAAGGTCGGCCTGGTGGTGCTGCTGGCGATGATCCTGGGCGAGCCGCGGGACGGGGAGATCGGCCCCGGTCGCCGGGACGTGCTGCTCGCGCTGGCGCTCGCCGGGGTGCCCGGCCTGCTGATCATGCTGCAGCCCGACCTCGGCACCACTCTGGTGTTCATCGCCGTCGTGCTGGGCATGCTGGCGATCTCCGGGGCGCAGAAGCGCTGGCTGGCCGGGCTCGTCGGTGGCGGCGCGGCCGCCGGGGCGGCGGTGTTCTTCTTCGGGCTGCTGAAGAAGTACCAGATCGACCGGTTCACCGCGTTCCTGGACCCGTCCGCGGACCCGCGCGGCGCCGGCTACAACGCCCAGCAGGCCCGGATCGCGATCGGGTCGGGCGGGCCGTTCGGCAAGGGCCTGTTCAACGGCCAGCAGACCGGCGGGCACTTCGTGCCGGAGCAGCAGACCGACTTCATCTTCACGGTCGCGGGCGAGGAGCTGGGGTTCGTCGGCGCCGCCCTGATCGTCGTGCTGCTCGGCGTCGTGCTGTGGCGCGGGCTGCGCATCGCCGGGCAGGCCGCCGACCAGTTCGGCACGCTGGTGGCGACCGGGGTGGTGTGCTGGCTGGCGTTCCAGTCCTTCGAGAACATCGGCATGACGCTCGGCATCATGCCGATCACCGGGCTGCCGCTGCCGTTCGTGTCCTACGGCGGTTCCGCGACGTTCGCCAACATGATCGCCTTCGGTCTGCTCCAGGCCGTGCACATCCGCCGCCGCCCGTTCGATTAGGGTGCCCGATCGACTGACGGCGCGGCTGTAGGCTGGACGTTCATCCCATGTCTGCAGCACGGAGGACATCGCCATGCCTGTCGAGTCGCTCTTCCCGCGCCTGGAGCCGCTGCTCCCGAGCGTGCAGAAGCCGATTCAGTACGTCGGCGGCGAACTGAACTCGCAGCTCAAGGACTGGGACGGCACGGACGTCCGGTGGGCGCTGATGTACCCGGACGCCTACGAGGTGGGGCTGCCGAACCAGGGCGTCCAGATCCTCTACGAGATCCTGAACGAGCGCGAGGGCGTGCTGGCGGAGCGGACCTACTCGGTCTGGTCCGACATGGAGGCCGTCATGCGCGAGCACGGCATCCCGCAGTTCACCGTGGACGCGCACCGTCCGGTCGCCGCGTTCGACGTGTTCGGCGTGTCGTTCTCCACCGAGCTCGGCTACACCAACCTGCTGACGGCGCTGGACCTCGCGGGCATCCCGCTGGAGGCGGCCGACCGCGGCGACGAGCACCCGATCGTGGTCGCGGGCGGCCACGCGGCGTTCAACCCCGAGCCGATCGCCGACTTCGTCGACGCCGCGGTGCTCGGCGACGGCGAGGAGATCGCGCTGGCGATCACCGAGGTCGTCCGGGAGTGGAAGGGCGAGGGGGCGCCCGGCGGCCGCGACGAGCTGCTCCTGCGGCTCGCGGCGTCCGGCGGCGTGTACGTGCCGCGCTTCTACGACGTGACGTACCTGCCCGACGGCCGGATCCAGCGGGTCGCGCCGAACCGCCCGGGCGTCCCGTGGCGGATCGAGAAGCACACCGTCATGGACCTCGACCAGTGGCCGTACCCGAAGAAGCCGCTGGTGCCGCTGGCCGAGACGGTCCACGAGCGGTTCAGCGTGGAGATCTTCCGCGGCTGCACCCGCGGCTGCCGGTTCTGCCAGGCCGGGATGATCACCCGTCCGGTGCGGGAGCGGTCGATCACCACGATCGGCGCGATGGTCGACCAGGGGCTGAAGGAGTCGGGGTTCCAGGAGGTCGGGCTGCTCAGCCTGTCCAGCGCCGACCACAGCGAGATCGGCGAGGTCGCCAAGGGCCTGGCCGACCGCTACGAGGGCACCAACACCTCGCTGTCGCTGCCGTCCACCCGCGTGGACGCCTTCAACATCACGCTCGCCAACGAGTTCTCCCGCGGCGGCCGGCGCTCCGGCCTGACGTTCGCGCCGGAGGGCGGCTCCGAGCGGATGCGCAAGGTGATCAACAAGATGGTCACCGAGGACGACCTGATCCGCACCGTCACGACCGCCTACGAGAACGGGTGGCGGCAGGTCAAGCTCTACTTCATGTGCGGGCTGCCCACCGAGGAGGACGAGGACGTCCTGGCCATCGCCGGGATGGCCAAGCGGGTCATCCAGGCGGGCCGCGAGGCGACCGGCCGCAGGGACATCCGCTGCACCGTGTCGATCGGCGGTTTCGTGCCGAAGCCGCACACCCCGTTCCAGTGGGCCGCGCAGTGCGACCACGAGACCGTCGACCGCCGCCTCAAGGCCCTCAAGGACGAGCTGCGCGGCGACAAGGAGTACGGCCGCGCGATCGGGCTGCGCTACCACGACGGCCAGCCGTCCATCGTCGAGGGCCTGCTGTCGCGCGGAGACCGCCGCGTCGGCAAGGTCATCCGGGCCGTCTGGGAGGACGGCGGCCGGTTCGACGGCTGGAGCGAGCACTTCTCCTACGAGCGCTGGACGGCCTGCGCCGAGAAGGCCCTGGCCGGCGAGCCCGTCGACCTCGACTGGTACACCGTCCGGGAGCGCGACGAGGTCGAGGTTCTGCCCTGGGACCACCTGGACGCGGGCCTGGACCGCGAGTGGCTCTGGCAGGACTGGCAGGACGCCGTCGACGAGACCGAGGTCGAGGACTGCCGCTGGACCCCCTGCTACGACTGCGGCGTCTGCCCCACCATGGGGACGGAGATCCAGATCGGTCCTACGGGAAAGAAACTGTTGCCGCTTTCGGTCGTCTGACGGCGCCCGGCGAGCCGCGAACCCCCGGTGAAACCGGGCTTTTCGGGCCGGTGGCCTGCGTGGGCCCGGCCGGTCCGGGGACGGGCCCCGGCGCAACGATGCCCGCCGACCCGTACTCTATAGAGAGACGTTGATTTTCGACTCGGCACGAGTAGGAAGGACCAGAACCCTGGCACCCATGCCGGAGGGTCCGGCGCCGGCCCCCGTGATCCAGCGCCTGCGCGTGCGCTATGCCAAGCGCGGCAGGCTGCGGTTCACGAGCCATCGCGACATTTCCCGGGCCGTGGAACGCGCCGTCAGGCGC
The DNA here is from genome assembly GCF_039529375.1 of Actinomadura napierensis. Taxonomy (NCBI): domain Bacteria; kingdom Bacillati; phylum Actinomycetota; class Actinomycetes; order Streptosporangiales; family Thermomonosporaceae; genus Actinomadura; species Actinomadura napierensis. Next base: position 1,170 of record NZ_BAAAMR010000018.1, on the reverse strand, counting down.
GCCGGGATCCCGGTCGCGTTCAGCGCCGGATTCACCCCGCACCCGAAGATCTCGTACGCGGGTGCGGCGGCGACAGGGGTGGCCAGCGAGGCGGAGTACCTCGAGATCGGGCTCACCGAGACCCGCGACCCTGCGCGGGTGCGGGCCGATCTCGACGCGGCCCTGCCCCCCGGCCTCGACATCCTGGATGTCGTGCCGGCCGGGACGGGACGCGCCGGGGAGGCGGCGGCGAAGCCCGCCGCGTTCGCCGATCGGCTCGAGGCGTCCGAGTGGCGGATCCGGCTGGACGGGGTGTCGCACGACACCGCCGCCGCTGCCGTGGCCGCCTTCACGGCCGCCGGCGAGATCGAGGTCGAACGCCTCACCAAGAAGGGGCGGCGCCGGTTCGACGTGCGCGCTGCCGTGTCCTCCTGCGAGCTGGACCGGCGCGCCGCGGAGGCGGCGGATGCCCCTTGTGCGATACTTCGAATGGTTGTTCGGCATTCCACACCCGCCGTACGACCCGACGACATCCTCACCGGACTGCGCCAGGTCGCCGACCTCGCGCCGCCGTCACCGCCACTGGTGACCAGGCTGGCGCAGGGGCCCCTGGACGCGGCCACCGGTGGACTCGCGGATCCCCTGGATCCCGACCGGGAGACCGGTCCGCCGTCCGGCGACGGAGCCGGGGCGGACGGCGGCGCACGGCCGCAGCCCGGGGACGCCGCGAGCGCGGATGCCGTCAGCGCCTGATCGTGAGACCGAAGCCGTGGCGACACGGAACCGGTCCCGCAGGGGACGGCGGGCGCACCCCCGACGACTTCGTCGTCACGACCGGACCACCGTCCGGCGGTGACGACGCCGATGACTGACGGAGCGCTCCCGCGCGGCGCACGGCACGGACCGCCCCCTGGCGGAACGAGCGGTCGCGCCCGGGAGCCTGACGGGAGATTGCCCGGATGCTTGATAACGAAGCCGATGCGGCCACCGCCGAAGGCACCGACGAACAGACCGATGGCGCCGCGACTGGGAGCGCGGCCACCGAGAGCGGCCCGGAGAGCGGCCCGCAGAACGAGGCCGCCTCGGGCGTGACGTCGCGCCCGCGGCGCCGCGCGAGCCGCCCGGCCGGCCCGCCGCCCGACGTCGAGGACGCGCCCGCGGCCGAGCCCTCCGCGGCCGCCGCGTCCGAGC